>NZ_WWFY01000966.1:0-6685 GCF_009864975.1 Pseudonocardia sp. SID8383 | reverse complement strand
GCGCGGCCCAGCTCGCGGCGCCGATCGGGTCCGGGTGCCCGGCGCGGGCCAGCTCGGCGATCTCGTCGGCGATCCGGCCGTGCCGGATGCCGCCGCCGGCGTCGGTGCCCGCGTAGACCGGGACCCCGGCCTCGATCGCGCGTCCGACGGTCTCCCAGGCGTGGGCGTGCAGGTCGCGCATGTGGCCGGCGTAGCGGGGGTAGCGCGTCGCCTTCTCCGCGATCCCGGGGAAGGTCTCGACGTTGATCAGGGTCGGCACCAGGGCGGTGCCACGGGCGGCCATCTCCTCGATGAGCTCGTCGGAGAGCCCGGTGCCGTGCTCGATGCAGTCGATCCCGGCCCGGATCAGCCCGGGCAGCGCCTCGGTGCCGAAGACGTGCGCGGTGACGCGGGCGCCGGCCCCGTGCGCCGCGTCGATGGCCTCGGCGAGCACCTCGTCCGGCCAGAGCGGGGCGAGGTCGGCGTCGTCGGGGCCCGCCGCGCGGTCGATCCAGTCCCCCACGAGCTTCACCCAGCCGTCGCCGCGGGCGGCCTGGGCCCGGACCTCGTCGACGAGCAGGCGCGGGTCGTCGAGCTCGGCGGCGAGCCCGGGGATGTAGCGCTTCGGGCGGGCGACGTGCCGCCCGGCCCGGATGATCTCGGGCAGGTCCTCGCGAGCCTGCAGCGGCGAGGTGTCGACCGGGGACCCGCAGTCGCGCAGCAGCAGGGTGCCCGCGTCGCGGTCGGCGCGGGCCTGCGCCGCGCACTCCTCCAGGTCGGTGACCGGGCCGTCCGGGCCGAGCCCGACGTGGCAGTGCGCGTCGACCAGGCCGGGGACGATCCAGCCGTCGGTGACCAGGTCCTCCGCCCCGGGCAGCGGCTCCGGGCTGACCCGCCCGGAGCCGTCGACGTACAGGTCGGCGCCCGCGGCACCGTCGGGGCCCAGCAGCGTTCCGCGGAGCCGCCACCCCGCGGCCGGAAGATCGGTCATGGGTGGCGACCCTAGCTACTTCTTCTTGCCGAAGTTCAGCTTCGACGGGTCGAACCCGGGCGGCAGCTGGTCGAGGTTGCCCAGTCCGGGCGGGAGCTGCTGCAGGCTCGGCGGCAGGTTCGACAGGTCCGGCGCCCCGGCCGCGGCACGGTTCGCGGGGTTGCCGCTGCGCCGGCCCTTCTTGGCCTGCCGGGCCTTGCGCGGGTTCTTCGGGACCTTCTTGGTCGCGCTGCGCCCGCCGCCGCCGAAGCCGAACTGGCCGGCCATCTGCTTCATCATCTTGCGGGCCTCGAAGAAGCGGTTGACCAGGTCGTTCACATCGGAGACCGACACGCCGGACCCGCTCGCGATGCGCTGGCGGCGCGACGCGTTGATGATCTTCGGGTCCTCCCGCTCGGCGGGGGTCATACCGCGGATGATCGCCTGCAGGCGGTCGATCTGACGGTCGTCGACCTGCTCGAGCGCGGCCTTCGCCTGCCCGGAGTTCATCCCCGGGAGCATGTTCAGGATGTTGCCGATCGGCCCCATCTTGCGCAGCTGCAGCATCTGCTGGAGGAAGTCCTCCAGGGACAACTCACCGGAGCTGATCTTCGCGGCAGCGGCCGCGGACTGCTCGGCGTCGAAGACCTGCTCGGCCTGCTCGATGAGGGTGAGCAGGTCGCCCATCCCGAGGATGCGCGAGGACATCCGGTCGGGGTGGAAGACGTCGAAGTCCTCGAGCTTCTCGCCGTTCGAGGCGAAGAGGATCGGCTGGCCGGTGACCTCGCGGACGCTCAGCGCGGCACCACCGCGGGCGTCGCCGTCGAGCTTGGTGAGCACGACACCGGTGAAGCCGACGCCGTCGCGGAACGCCTCGGCCGTGGCCACGGCGTCCTGACCGATCATCGCGTCGACGACGAACAGGACCTCGTCGGGCTGCACCGCGTCCCGGATGTCGGACGCCTGGCGCATCAGCTCCTCGTCGACGCCGAGACGGCCCGCGGTGTCGACGACGACCACGTCGTACTGCTTGTCGCGGGCGTGCGCGATGCCGTCGCGGGCGACGCCGACCGGGTCGCCGGGGCCCTCGGGGAGCTCACCGGAGCCGGTGGCGCCGGGATGCGGTGCGTAGGTCGGGACGCCGGCGCGCTCACCGACGATCTGCAGCTGGTTGACCGCGTTGGGACGCTGCAGGTCGCAGGCCACGAGCAGCGGGGTGTGCCCCTGCCCCCGGAGCCAGCGCGCGAGCTTGCCGGCCAGGGTCGTCTTACCGGCACCCTGCAGACCCGCCAGCATGATGACCGTCGGCGGTTCCTTGGCCAGGTGCAGCCGCCGCGTCTCGCCGCCGAGGATCGCGACGAGCTCCTCGTTGACGATCTTGACGACCTGCTGGGCCGGGTTCAGGGCCTGGGAGACCTCCGTCCCCTTGGCCCGGTCCTTGATGCGCGTGATGAACCCGCGCACCACCGGCAGGGCGACGTCCGCCTCCAGCAGCGCGATCCGGATCTCGCGCGCGGTGGCGTCGATGTCGGCGTCGGAGAGCCGGCCCTTGCCGCGCAGGTCGCGCAGCGTGGATCCGAGCCGCTCGGAGAGGGAGTCGAACACCCTTACCAGCCTACTTGGCCAGCGCCAGTCCCCCACGGGCACCGGAGCGATCGGTGCGACGGACCGAGGACCAGCCGGTCTCGGTGCCCGCCCGCAGGGCGTCGGCGGTGTCGCGGGCGCGCCGCGCGTGCGCCGCGAACGGGCGCGAACGGACCACCCGTCCGCGTGCGTGCTGGCCATCGAGTGCCTGGTCGGGGGCGGTGTCGAGCCACAGCAGGTGCGGTGCGCGGCCGCCGAGACGGGCCAGCGCGCGGATCGCGGCGCGCACCCGGGGCGCGGTCGCGGGCAGGTGGACCACGACGGTGTCCGCGGGGCCGAGGGCCGCGGTGACCACCGACGCCCGGTGGGTCAGGTGGGTCAGCCACCGGTAGGCCGGGTACGGCGTCGCGGCCGGGAGCAGCCGCGCGAGCACGGCCCGGGTGGTCTTGGAGTCGAGGACCCGGGTACCCGCCGGGGCGTCGAGCCCGGCGAGCAGCGTGCTCTTGCCCGCCCCCGGCAGGCCCGCGACCAGCAGCAGCGACCGCCCCGGCAGGACGACGACCAGCGGCGCCGCCGGGCCGTCGTCGGACGGAGGGCCGGGGCGAACGGGCACGCCGGTGCCGTCGGTATCGGCGCGGCGATGCTCGGTGGGGCGGTGCTCGGTGTCGCGGGTCGGCGGGACGGCGCCGGTCGGCACGGCACGGGCGGTGGTCATGTGTGGTGAAACGGTCCGGTCGCCCGGATCGTTCCGATCACCCGGTGTGTCCGGCCCGCCGCGGACCGTCCCCGGCCCGGTCCGCCAGGCCGCGAGACGCACGTTCCCGCCCTCCGCGGGGCGCGAACGTGCTGATCAACGCCCCGGTGCGGGTGGGGCGGGCGCGGGGTGGGCCGGGGCGGCGGGGCCGGTGATGATCACCCGGTCGGCCGCAGGGCTACAGGGCGTCGGTGCCGCGCTCCCCGGTGCGGACGCGGACGACGTTCTCCACCGGGACGACCCAGACCTTGCCGTCGCCGATCCGGCCGGTGTGCGCGGCGTCGACGACCGCCTGCACGACCCGGTCGGCCTGCTCGTCGTCGACGACGACCTCGACCTTGACCTTCGGGACGAAGTCGACGGAGTACTCCGCGCCCCGGTAGACCTCGGTGTGGCCCTTCTGGCGGCCGAAGCCCTGGACCTCGGTCACCGTGAGTCCCAGCACGCCGAGACGCTCCAGCGCCTCCTTCACCTCGCCCAGGACGAACGGCTTGACGATCGCGGTCACCAGCTTCATCGGTCCCCCTCCTCGGTGATCCGCCCGGCCGGCCCGCGGCCCGCCGTGCGCATCGTGCTGAACTCGTACGCGGTCTCGGCGTGCTCGGACTCGTCGATGCCGCCGTGCTCGTCGTCGGGGGCGGCGCGGAAGCCGATCGTCCGCGACACCACCCAGGCGATCAGCGCCGTCATCCCGAACGCCCAGACCGCCGCGACCAGCACCGACAGCGCCTGCCTGCCGAGCTGGGCGGGGCCGCCGCCGTAGAACAGGCCGTCGGCGCCCGCCGGGTTGACCGCGTCGGTCGCGACCAGACCCAGCATCAGCATGCCGATGACCCCGCCGATCCCGTGGATCGCGACGACGTCGAGCGAGTCGTCGTAACCGAACCGGTACTTCAGCCGGATCGCGAGCTGACACAGCAGCCCGGCGAGCACGCCGATCGCCAGCGCACCCCAGGTGTCGACGTAGCCGCAGGCCGGGGTGATCGCGACCAGCCCGGCGACGGCGGCCGAGGCGGCCCCGAGGCTGGTCGGACGGCCGTCGAGCCGGTCCTCCAGGACCAGCCACGCGACGACGGCGGCGGACGCGGCGGTCATCGTGGTGACGAAGGCGTTGGCCGCGGTGGCCCCGGCGGCGAGCGCGGACCCGGCGTTGAACCCGAACCAGCCGAACCACAGCAGGCCCGCCCCGAGCAGCACCAGCGGCAGGTTGTGCGGGCGCATCGGCTCGCGCGGCCAGCCGCGGCGGGCGCCGAGGACCAGCGCGAGCGCGAGCGCCGAGGCGCCGGAGTTCACCTCGACCGCGGCGCCGCCCGCGAAGTCGAGGGCGCCGACGGTGTTGACCAGCCAGCCGCCACGCTGCGACACCGCTCCGTCGACGGCGAAGGTCCAGTGCGCGAGCGGGATGTAGACCACGACCACCCAGACCGCGACGAACAGCGTCCAGGCCCGGAACCGGGCACGGTCGGCGACGGCGCCGGACACCAGTGCCCCGGTGATCACGGCGAACATCAGCTGGAACATCGCGAACGCCTGCACCGGCACGTCGCCGACCAGCGCGTCCGGGTCGGTGATCCCGGCCAGCTCGAACCCGCCGATCAGACCCCCGTGCGAGTCACCGAAGGCCAGCGAGAACCCGAACACGACCCAGACGAGCCCGATCACGCCGAGGCAGACGATGCTCATCATCATCATGTTGAGCACGCTCTTGGCGCGGACCATGCCGCCGTAGAACAGCGCCAGCCCCGGGGTCATGAGCATGACCAGGGCGGCACTGCCGAGCAGATAGGCGGTGTTCCCGGTGTCCACGTCGACACTCCTCGTCGCACGCTGCACCGGGCGGGCCCGCACCGGCGACGAGCATGATCGTCGCCGGGCGGCCGCTGTTGCAAGGCGACACGACCTGCGTCACGTCGTCGGTCGGGCCTCCCCGCGCCCGGCGGCCACCGTGAGGACCGCCTTCTCGATCTCGCTGCGGGCCGACCGGTCCGGGGACCCGCCGATGCCGAAGGAGTCGACGACCGAGGCGCCCAGGGTCTCGACCCGCGCCCAGACGAGGTCGACCCCGGTCCGTTCGAGGGCGGCGGTGACGTGGTGGAGCAGCCCGATGCGGTCGGTGCCGCGCAGCTCCAGCACGACCGCGCCGGTGGCCTCGTCGTCGAACCACAGCACCCGCGGCGGGGCGGTCCGTTCCACCTCCGGCGTCGACGGCGCGTAGTCGCGTTCCTTGCGGGCCAGCGCCTGCACCAGGTCCAGCGACCCGGCGCGCACCCGCACCAGGTCGGAGCGGACCAGCGCCGGGTCGGGCAGGCCGCCGAACCGCGGGGTCACCGCGAACGTCTCGACCGCGACCCCGTCGGACACGTTCACGTCGGCGGTGTGCACCTGCAACGAGTGCAGGGCGAGCACCCCGGCGACGGCCGACAGCACCCCGCGCCCGTCGGGCAGCGCGACGGTGACCGACGCGACGTCGTCGTCGCCTGCGAAGCGGACCTGCGGCTCCCCCGCCGCCGTGACGGCGCCGACCATCTCCCGGTGGGCCGGGTCCGGCGGGCCGGGCTCGACGAACGGGCGGCCGTCGAGCGCGGACAGGCAGCGCCCGGCCAGCCCCTGGATCAGGGTGCGCCGCCACGGGCTCCAGACGCCGGGCCCGGTGCCGAGCGAGTCGGCCTCGGCCAGCGCGCCGAGCAGCTCGAGGAGCAGCGCCACGTCGGCGTCGCCCCGGCCGGTCGGTGCGACCGCCTCGCGCAGCGTCTCGAGCACCCGCGACACCGTCGCCGGGTCCTCCGGGTCGCGACGGGTCGCGGTGTGGGGCAGCAACAGGTGGTGGCGCACCATCGCCGCGAGCAGCACGAGATCGCCCTCACGCAGCCCGAGCCGCTCGCCGATCTGGCGGACCAGCGACTCGCCCACCACCGAGTGGTCACCGCCGCGGCCCTTGCCGATGTCGTGCAGCAGCGCGCCGACCAGCAGCAGGTCCGGGCGCGCGACCCGGGTGGTGAGCCGGGCGGCCTCGGCACAGACCTCGACGAGGTGGCGGTCGACCGTCCAGACGTGCGTGCGGTCCCGCGGCGGCAGGTCGCGGACAGCGCCCCACTCGGGGAACAGCCGCCCCCACAGCCCCGTGCGGTCCAGCGACTCGACCACCGCGACGGCGGCCTTGCCGGTCCCGAGCAGGGCGAGCAGCTCGGCCAGCGCCGTCCGCGGCCAGGGTGCGCGCAGCTCCGGGGCGGTGTCGGCGAGCCGGGACAGAGTGCCCGCGGAGATCGGCAGCCCGGTGCGGGCTGCGGTGGCGGCGACCCGCAGGACCAGGGCCGGGTCCTTCGCCGCGGACGCGTCGCGGGCGAGCCCGACCTCCCCCGCGTGCTCGACGACGCCGGAGTCCAGCGGTCTGCGCACCG
>NZ_WWFY01000965.1:0-4765 GCF_009864975.1 Pseudonocardia sp. SID8383 | reverse complement strand
GACGGCGTCCTCGATGCGGTGCTTGCGCTCCTTGAGCTCGACCTCGGTCGCCGCGCCGGCCTTGATGACGGCAACGCCGCCGGCCAGCTTGGCGAGGCGCTCCTGGAGCTTCTCGCGGTCGTAGTCGGAGTCGGTGCGGTCGATCTCGGCGCGGATCTGGTTGACCCGGCCGGCGATCTGGTCGGCGTCACCGGCGCCGTCGACGATGGTGGTCTCGTCCTTGGTCACAACGACCTTGCGGGCGGTGCCCAGCAGGGACAGGTCGGCGGTGTCGAGCTTGAGGCCGACCTTCTCCGAGATGACCTCGCCACCGGTCAGGATGGCCATGTCGGCCAGCATCGCCTCGCGGCGGTCACCGAAGCCCGGGGCCTTGACGGCGACGGACTTGAAGGTGCCGCGGATCTTGTTGACGACCAGGGTGGCCAGGGCCTCGCCCTCGACGTCCTCGGCGATGATGGCGAGCGGCTTGCCCGACTGCATGACCTTCTCCAGCAGCGGGAGCAGGTCCTTGACGGTCGAGATCTTGGAGGAGACGAGGAGGACGTACGGGTCCTCCAGCTCGACCTCCATGCGCTCGGCGTCGGTCACGAAGTAGGGCGAGATGTAGCCCTTGTCGAAGCGCATGCCCTCGGTGAGCTCGAGCTCGAGCCCGAAGGTCTGCGACTCCTCGACCGTGATGACGCCTTCCTTGCCGACCTTGTCCATCGCCTCGGCGATGAGCTCACCGATCTGCGGGTCGGCGGCCGAGATGGAGGCCGTGGCAGCGATCTGCTCCTTGGTCTCGATCTCCTTGGCCGACTTCAGCAGCGCCTGGGAGACGGCCTCGGTGGCCTTCTCGATGCCGCGCTTGAGCGACATCGGGTTCGCGCCGGCGGCCACGTTGCGCAGGCCCTCACGGACCAGCGCCTGGGCCAGCACGGTGGCGGTGGTGGTGCCGTCGCCCGCGATGTCGTCGGTCTTCTTGGCGACCTCCTTCACCAGCTCGGCGCCGATCTTCTCCCAGGAGTCCTCGAGCTCGATCTCCTTGGCGATCGACACACCGTCGTTGGTGATGGTCGGCGCGCCCCACTTCTTCTCGAGCACGACGTTGCGGCCCTTCGGGCCCAGCGTCACCTTGACGGCGTCGGCGAGGGTGTTCATGCCCCGCTCGAGGCCCCGACGGGCCTCCTCGTCGAACGCGATCTGCTTCGCCATGGGGGTGTTGCCCTCCGATAGAGGTGAGTCGAGTGATCGGATGCGGTGCCCGCGACGGACGCCCGGCAACCCTGCGCCGGACTCACCGACCCGACCTTGGCACTCCACGGACACGAGTGCCAGTGGATGCTGAGCCCGTTTCTAGCACTCGCCCGTGGTGAGTGCAAGCGGACCCCGCCGGGCTGCGGGCCGTCCGCGACGGCGGGCAGGATGGGGCCATGAGCACCTGGTCGCAGGCCGGTCCGCGCACCGTCTCCGAGCACGCCGCCGCGGTCGCGGCCCTGCTGCCGCCGACCGGGACCGAGCCGGTCGCGCTGGCCGCCGCGAGCGGCCGGGTGCTGGCCGAGGACCTGACGGCGGGCGTCGCGCTGCCGCCCTTCGACAACTCCGCGATGGACGGCTACGCGGTCCGCGCGGCCGACCTCGCCGGCGCCTCGGCGGAATCGCCGGTGGAGCTCCCGGTCGCGGCCGACATCCCGGCCGGGCGCACCGACGTCCCCGCGCTGGCGCCGGGCACCGTGGCCAGGATCATGACGGGCGCCCCCGTCCCCGAGGGCGCGGACGCGATCGTGCCGGTCGAGCAGACCGACGCCGGTCCCGGCGGCGGGCTCGACCGCGTCCGGATCCACGAGGCGCCGCAGCCGGGCGCGTTCGTCCGCCGGGCCGGTGAGGACGCCGCGTCGGGTGCCGTCGTACTGCGGGCCGGGACGGTGCTGGCCGCGCCCCAGATCGGGCTCGCCGCCGCCGTGGGCCGGGCGGAGCTGCCGGTCCGCCGTCGCCCGCACGTGCTCGTGCTGTCCACCGGCTCGGAGCTCGTCGCCCCGGGTGGCACGCTGGCGCCCGGGCAGATCTACGAGTCCAACGGCACGATGCTCGCCGTCGCGGTCCGGGAGGCGGGCGCGACGGCCGAGCAGCTGTCCTTCGTCCCCGACGACGTCGAGCGGTTCCGTGCGGTGCTCGCGGAGAAGGTCGGCGACGGCGTCGACCTCGTCCTCACCTCCGGCGGCGTGAGCGCCGGCGCCTACGAGGTCGTCAAGGACGCCATGACCGGCCACGGCGTGGAGTTCGGCAAGGTCGCGATGCAGCCCGGCGGTCCGCAGGGCTGCGGCCGGCTCGAGCTGGGCGGGACCGAGGTCGCCACCGTCACCCTGCCCGGGAACCCGGTGAGCTCCCAGGTCTCGTTCGAGGTGTTCGTCCGGCCCGCGCTCCGGGCGGCGGCCGGGCACCCCGCACCGGCGCGGCCGGTGGTGACCGCCCGGCTGTCCGGGACGCTGTCCTCGCCCGCGGGGCGCCGCCAGTTCCGGCGCGGCCTGCTCGACGCCGCCGCCGGGACCGTGTCCGAGGTGGGGTCCACCGGGTCGCACCTGATCGCGGCGCTCGCCCGGGCCGACTGCCTGATCGACCTGCCCGCCGACACCACCTCCGTCGCCGACGGCGAGCAGGTCGCGGTCTGGCTGCTCGACGCCCCGTGACCCGGCGTCCGGTGGTCGCGGCCCGGCGCCGGGCGGTGACACGCGGAGCCGGGCGGGCGGCCAGGGCGTCCGGGCGTCGCGAGCAGGATCGCGCTCTGCGACGGACCCACCACTCGCGCGGACGTGCGGCTGCGCCGAAAGTGTGAGCTGGTTCATAGGCAGTCGGGGCAACGATCTCACCGCGCGCGACGTCCTAGGGGGTGTCCGTTCGGCCGAAAGAGGTAGATCACGGCGGACATCCGTCGTGATCTGGACTGCCGGTCGTCGGAGAGGAATACTTTCCGGTGTGGAGGGGTAGACCCTTTACAGCACAAGACCCACCGCCCGTCGCTGGGGAGCGGACGAGCGGTTCCAAGGCCGGGGTCGTCGTCTCGGGGGACGACGGCCCCGGCCCTTTGTGCTGCCCCCGACCGGCCCGCGGGGTCGCGCACCGCGGGCGGACGGCGTCGGGCACGAACCGACGATCCTGCCACCGGTTCCGTCCCGGCACGGGGACCCCCGGATCCTCGGCGTGTCCCGGTCGTCCCGCCGGACAGCCGTCCGCGGCGCCCGCGTAGCGTTGGTGATCCCCCACCGGAGCATCAGGAGCCGACGACCCACCATGGCCGAAGGAACCGGGACCTCCCCGACCCACATCGCCCGACTGGTCCGGGACGCGATCCCCCCGATGCACCCGGGCGGGCGTCCGATCGTCGCCGGTGTGGCGCTCGCCGCGGCGGGGGTGCGTGCCCTCACCGGCCGCGGCACCCTGCCGGGCCTGCTCGCCACCGCGGCCACCGCGCTGTTCTTCCGCGACCCCGTCCGGACCCCGCCGCTGCGCACCGACGCGGTGCTGGCCCCCGCCGACGGCGCGGTCGCCACCGTGACCGAGACGGTCCCGCCCGCCGAGCTCGACCTGCCGCGGGTCCCGCACACCAGGGTCTCGATCTTCCTGACCGTGCTGGACGTGCACGTCCAGTGGGTCCCGGTGCACGGCCGCGTCGCGCGGGTCCAGTACTCGCCCGGCACGTTCCTGTCCGCGGACCTGGACAAGGCGAGCGAGGACAACGAGCGCAACGCGATCACCGTGGTCCGCGCCGACGGCGTCGGGGTCGGGGTCGTGCAGATCGCCGGTCTGCTGGCCCGCCGGATCGTCTGCGCCCTGCGCGCCGGCGACGAGGTCGCCGCGGGCGAGCGGTTCGGCCTCATCCGGTTCGGCTCGCGCGTGGACACCTACCTCCCGCCCGGGACGACCGCGCTGGTCCGCCCCGGCCAGCGGACCGTGGGCGGGGAGACCGTGCTCGGCCTGGTGGCCGGGCCGGCGGAGCGCTGAGGTCGTGGGGATGTCCCGCCCCGCCGGCGGTTATCCCGCCGGCGTGCGGCTGCTGCCGAACGCGGTCACCGTCCTCAACCTCTGTGCGGGCCTGACCGCGGTCTACTTCGCGCTCCAGTCGCGCTTCGACTTCGCGATCATCGCCGTCCTGGTGGCCGCGCTCTGCGACGCCCTCGACGGAGGCCTGGCCCGGCTGCTCGACGCCTCCAGCCGGATCGGCGCCGAGCTCGACTCGCTGGCCGACCTGGTGTCCTTCGGTGTCGCCCCCGCCCTGGTCATCTACATCTGGGCGTTCGAGGGCACCCGGGCCGGCTGGATGGTGGCCCTGGTGTTCGCGGTGTGCATGGCGCTGCGCCTGGCACGCTTCAACACCCTGATCGACGACGACAGCGCCCCGCCGTTCGCCCGTGAGTTCTTCGTCGGCGTCCCGGCACCCGCGGCCGCGCTGACCGCGGGCATCCCGATCTATCTGTGGCTGCACTTCGGTCAGGGCTGGTGGTCGGAGCGGCCACTGGTCGCGGTGTGGGCGCTGGTCACGGCCGGGCTCATGGTCAGCCGCATCCCGACGTTGTCGCTCAAGACGGTCCGGGTCTCCCCCCGCGCCACCCGATGGCTGCTCGTCGGGGTGGCCGCGGTCGTCGCGATCCTGATCACGATCCCGTTCCTCGGGATCGCCGTCGCCGGACTCGCCTACCTGCTGCTCATGCCCTGGACGGCCTACCGCTACCGCTGGCTGTCGCGCCACCCCGAGGCGTGGGACGTGCCGACCCGCCAGCGCCGCGCCGTC
>NZ_WWFY01000964.1:0-4006 GCF_009864975.1 Pseudonocardia sp. SID8383 | reverse complement strand
CGCCGGGGTCCGGCGTCACCGTCTCGGGTGCCGCCGGGCGGGGGAGCGGGGGCGAGGGCTGAGCCGTCATCGTGTCCGTGTGTGCTGGTCGGGCATCGTCGGGAGCATGATTCCACGCCCCCCGGCACCCGCCCTCAGTGCCCCGTGTCAGTGCCCCGTGCGCGCGGCGGCCCCGCGCCCGGCGTGCTCGGCCGGGCGCGGACCGGTGATCCGCTCGGCCGCCAGCCGCCCGGAGATCAGGACCGGGGGGATCCCGACGCCCGGGGTCGTGCCGCACCCGGCGAGCACCGCGTTCGCCGTACCGCGGACCAGGTTGCGCGGCCGGAACGGGCCGGTCTGGGCCAGCGTGTGCGACGCCGAGAACGGCGTGCCCGCGGCCATCCCGGCGGCCGCCCAGTCCTGCGGGGTCCACATCCGGGTCCAGCTCGGCTGCGCGGAGGGGTCCACCAGCCCGCGGTCGGCGAGCACACCGAACAGCTCCTCGGCGTACGCCGGGCCGACCCGGTCCCAGTCGATGCCGGGCGCCACCGCGGTGTTCGGACACGGGGCGAGCACGCTCATGACCTCGCGCCCGCCGGGCTGCAGCGACGGGTCGGTCAGCCCGGGCCGGGTGACCAGCAGCGACGGGTCGGACATCAGCCGTCCCTCGTCGATGATCTCGCGGAAGGTGCCCGCCCAGGAGCCGCCGAAGGAGATCGTGTGGTGGTGCTGCGCGGTGCCGGGGGCGGGCGTGGGCATCCCGGCGTGCACGACGACGGCGCTGGGCGACCAGCGCAGCCCGACCGGACGCCGCGGTGCGCCGCCGAGCAGGGCGTAGGCCGCGGGCAGCTCCGGGGTGAGCACGACCGCGTCGCACGGGGTCAGCGTCTCGTCGGCGCCGTCGGGACCGGTGTGCCGGACCGCGGTGACCCGGTCCCCGGAGCGGTCCAGGCCGGTGACGGTGCGGCCGTAGTGGATCTCTGCTCCCGCGTCGGCGGCGGCGCCGGCCAGTGCGGTGCCCATCATCCGCATGCCGCCGCGCGGGAAGTACACGCCCGCGACGGTGTCCATGTAGGCGATCACGCCGTAGGCGCCGAGCGCGTCGCGCGGGGAGACACCGGCGTAGAGCGCCTGGAAGGAGAACACCCGGCGCAGCCGCTCGTCGGGCAGGAAGCGGTCGATCCGCTTCCCGAGCCGCCCGAAGCCGCCGAGGGCGGCGAGCCGGGCCAGGTCGGGGCCGAGCAGCGACAGCGGCGAGTCCATGTTCGCGCCGATGAAGTTGTCCATCTCGGCGCGGTAGAGGTCGGTGAGCCAGTGGCGCAGCCGCCGGTACCCGGCCGCGGAGTCCGGGCCGCACTGCTCGCGGATCTCGTGCTCCATCGCGGCGGCGTCGGTGTGCACCGCGATCGCCGAACCGTCGGCGAACTCGGCCCGGTAGGCCGGGTCGAGGCGGACCAGGTCGAGCCGGTCCGCGGTCGTCTCGCCGACGGCGGCGAACGCGGAGTCCAGCAGCTCCGGCATGGTCAGCACGGTGGGGCCGGTGTCCAGGGCGTAGGTGCCGTGGTCGTCGGTCACGTCGAGCCGCCCGGCGCGCCCGCCGGGGAAGCTCTCCCGCTCGACGATCGTGACGCGGCGGCCCGCGCCGAGCAGGTGCAGTGCTGTCGACAGCCCGGCCAGCCCCGCCCCCACGACGACGACGTGGTCGGTGTGCCCCTCGATCCGCCGCACCCCGCTCACCAGGCCCGCCGGGTCGCGCGCTCGGCCAGCTCGAACAGGTGCGAGCGGCCCGGTTCGGCGACCGGTGCGGAGTCGAGCGCGTCGAGCGCGGCGCCGGTGAGCGCGGCGATCCGCTGCTCCACCGACTGGACCGCGCCCAGCTCCGACAGCGCGGAGCGGGCCCGTTCCAGGCTCGCGGCGTCCAGGTCGGGGTCGCCGAGCGCGGAGAGGACGACGTCGGCCGCGGCCCGGTCCCCGCGCTGCTCGGCGCGCTGCAGGGCCGCGGCGACCAGTAGGGTCCGCTTGCCCTCACGCAGGTCGTCCCCGGCGGGCTTGCCGGTGACCCGCGGGTCGCCGAACACGCCCAGCAGGTCGTCGCGCAGCTGGAAGGCGACGCCGATGTCGGCGCCGTAGCGCCGGTAGGCCGCGACGACCCGCGGGTCGGCCCCGGCGATCGCCGCGCCCAGGTGCAGCGGCCGCTCCACGGTGTAGGCGGCGGTCTTGAACCGGTCGATGGTCAGTGCGGTCGACTCGGCGGTGTCCCCGGAGGCCTGGGCCAGCACGTCGAGGTACTGGCCGGACAGCACCTCGGTGCGCATCGCCCGCCACGGCTCGGCGGCGCGGGTGTGGGCGCCCTCGGGGAGCGCGGCGGCGTGGAACATGTCGTCGGCCCACACCTGGGCCAGGTCCCCGACGAGGATCGCGACGGCGGCGCCGAACCGCGCCGGCGGTCCGGACCAGCCGTTCGCCGCGTGCATCCGGGCGAACTCCACGTGCACCGTGGGCCGGCCGCGGCGGGTGGAGGAGGCGTCCATCAGGTCGTCGTGGACCAGGGCGCATGCCTGGATCAGCTCCAGCGCGGCGATCGCGCTCAGCACGCCCTGGGCGTGCGGGTCGGCCGGGTCGCCGCCCGCGCCACGCCAGCCCCACCAGGCGAAGGTGGGCCGCAGCCGTTTGCCGCCGCGCAGCACGAACCCGGCCAGCGCGTCGGCGGCCGCCGCGACGACCGGGTCGATGCCCAGCACCTCGGTGCGGCGGCGGTCCAGGTACCCGGCCAGCACCCGTTCCACGTGCTGGGGCAGCGCGTCGTCGAGCGGAGCCGGACCTGCGGTGGACAGGCCCGGGGATCCGGACGGACCGGACGGTGCGGACACGGGGGAGACGGGGTCGGCCACGACGACCAGGCTATCGGTGCACCCGGGACCCGGCCCGCCGATGCCGTCGTGGTGCACGTCATGGCGGTGCTCAGACGGTGCACGCCGGTCGGTGGACGACCGAACGGCGGTGCGCACCGTAAGGTCGTCGGGGTGACGACGACCTTCGCATCCACGGTGACCGAACGGATCAACGTCGACCGCCCCTTCTTCGCGGTGGAGTTCTTTCCCCCCAAGGACGATCGGGGCGAGGCGGAACTGTGGCGCGCCATCCGCCGCCTGGAGGTGCTCGACCCGGCCTACGTGTCGGTGACCTACGGCGCGGGCGGCTCCAGCCGCGACCGCACCGTCCGCACGGTGGAGCGGATCGCCACCGACACGACGCTGTGCTCGATGGCGCACCTGACCGCCGTCTCGCACTCGACCGACGAGCTGCGCCACGTGATCGGGTCGCTGGCCGCCGCGGGCGTCCGCAACATCATGGCGCTGCGCGGGGACCCGCCCGGCGACCCGCTCGGCGAGTGGGTCGCCCACCCCGACGGGCTCGAGTACGCCGACCAGCTCGTCGCGCTGATCAAGCGGTCCGGCCCGTTCTGCGTGGGCGTCGCCGCGTTCCCCTACGGCCACCCGCGCTCGGCCGAGCTCGAGACCGACACCGAGCGGCTCGTCGGGAAGTTCCGGGCGGGCGCGGAGTTCGCCGTGACCCAGCTGTTCCTGGAGCCCGACGGTTTCCTGCGGCTGCGCGACCGGGTCGCCGCCGCCGGGTTCGACCAGCCGATCATCCCCGGCATCATGCCGCTGACCTCGGAGAAGACCTTCCACAAGGGGCCCGAGCTGTCGGGCTCGCCGCTGCCGGCGGCGCTCGTCGAGCGGCTCGCGCCCTACTCCGGTGACACGGCGGCGTTCCGCGCCGCGGGCATGGAGGTCACCGGCGAGCTGTGCGAGCGGCTGCTCGCCGAGGGTGTCCCCGGGATCCACTTCTACTGTCTCAACCGGTCGACGGCGACGACCGAGCTGGTCGAGCGTCTCGGGCTGGCGCCGCGCCACGAGGGCACCCGGCTCTCCACGCCGGCCTGACCGTCCGCGGCGGGGCCCGCACCGGCCCGTCGCGGTGAGCCCACCCCGGTGAACCGGGTCCGGCCACCCGGTCCCCGGCC
>NZ_WWFY01000963.1:0-4672 GCF_009864975.1 Pseudonocardia sp. SID8383 | reverse complement strand
GACGTCGCACGACCGGCCGGTCGCGGCGGCCGCGACCCGGGAGGGCTGAGCCGTGGCGATCCTCCAGGAGCCGCCCCGCACCGGCGTGGGAGAGACCGCGGCGCCCCCGCCGCGCGCACGCACGGCGCGGCGCCGCCTCCGGCTGCCGACCGTGCTCGTCCTGGTCGTGCTGGCGGTGCTCATCGTGCTGCCGGCCGCGATGGTGCTGCTCGCGGCGTTCAGCGTCGACGTCCCCCGCCCCGGGAACATCACCTGGGACCTCACGCTCGGCAACTTCGGGGTGTTCACCGACCCGCAGACACTGACGGCGTTCGGGAACTCGATGGTGATCGGCGTCGTCTCGACGGCGCTGGCCTGCCTCATCGGCGGGTCCCTCGCGTTCCTCGCCGCGCGCAGCGACATCCCGGTCCCGCGTTTCGTCTACCTGGTCGGCCTGATGCCGATCTTCCTGCCGTCCTACGTCGGCGCGCTGGCCTGGTCCATGCTCGGCAGCCCCAACGCCGGCCTGCTCAACATCGCGCAGGCCGATCTCGGACTCTCCCTGCCGCTGGACATGTACTCGGTGCCGGGGATGATCGTCGTCTTCGCGATGTACTACTCGCCCTACACCTTCCTGCTGGTGCACGGCGCGATGTCGATGATGAGCCCGGACCTGGAGGAGGCCGCGCGGGTGCACGGCGCCACGTCGCGCCGGATGCTGGGCCTGGTCTCGTTCCCGCTCGCCACCCCGGCGCTCATCGGCTCGGCGATGCTGACCTTCATCCTGGTCTTCGAGAACTTCCCGGTCGCCCAGGTGCTGGGCACCCCGGGCGGGGTGGACACCCTCCCGACGCTGATCTTCCGGCTGCTCAACACCAGCCCTTCACGGGGCAACGAGAGCGCCGCGATCGCGGTCGTGCTCGTCGCCGTCGTGCTGCTCGCCACCTGGCTGCAGCAGCGGATGCTGGCGAAGCGGTCGTTCACCACCGTCACCGGCAAGGGCGTCCGCCAGAAGAAGGTCGCCCTCGGCCGGGCCCGTATCCCGGTGTTCGCCACCGTGCTCGGCTTCTTCTTCCTGTCCATCGTGCTGCCGGTGCTGGCGCTCGTGACCGTCGCCGGTCAGAGCTCGCCCTACCTGACCTCGCTGACCCAGCTCGCCGAGCCGGGCGGGCTCGACTTCAGCTCGTTCTCCGACGTGCTGGTCTCGTCGAGCTTCCAGGAGGCGGCCTGGCACAGCCTCGTCGTGAGCGTGTTCGCGGCGAGCGCCGGCGTGGTGCTGGCGTTCCTGTGCGGCTACCTCGTCTACCGCACCCGGTCCACCGGGCGGTCGCTGGTCGAGGGGATCTCGATGATCCCCCTCGCGCTGCCGGCCGTCGTGCTCGGCATGGGTCTGCTGTGGACCTGGCTGGTCATGCCGGTCCCGCTCTACGGCACCCTCGCGGTCCTGGTCATCGCCTTCCTCGCGGTGCAGTCGCCGCAGGGGTTCCGGGGCGTGGCGTCGTCGATCCTCGCCACCGACCGGGACCTCGAGGACTCCGCGGTGATGCTCGGGGCCTCCCGGGCCCGTGCCGTCACGAGCGTCACGGTGCCGCTGATGAAGGTGGGCCTGCTGTCGACGTTCCTGCTGCTGCTCATGCTCAGCATGCGCGAGCTGACGGTGCCGCTGTTCCTCTACACCAGCGACACCGAGATCCTCTCGATCGCGATCTACGACGCCTTCGAGAACGGCGGCGCGCTGCGCGAGGCCGCGGCGATGAGCGTCATCTACACCGCCTTCATGTTCGTCCTGTCCTACATCCCCCGCCGCCTCGCGCGGTAGTCACACCGGCGGACGACGGCGTCCGTCCCGGCAAAGGAGCTGACCCATGAAGAGGACACGCACGAGCGGCCTGGTCGCCGCGCTCGCGGCGGGCGGCCTGCTGCTCGCAGGCTGCGGCGGGGGAGGTGGCGGCGGCACCGACACCGTCACCGAGGGGATGCTCGCGCTGCCCGCCGTGGACGACGCGAACGGCCTCGTCGTCGACGGCGAGCAGGTCGCCGACGCCGCCCTGCTGGAGGCCGCCCGCGGCGACACGCTCGTCTGGTTCACCGGGTCCGGCAGCGAGAGCGCCGAGCTGACCGCGGACCGGTTCACCGCGGAGACCGGCGTCCGGGTCGAGGTGACGCGGATGCCGTCGGCGAAGCTCAACGAGCGGGTGCTCAGCGAGGCCGGGGCCGGGCGGCTGTCGGCGGGCGTCGTCACCATCACCGACCCGCTGCTCGCCGAGGGCCTCGCCGAGCAGGACGTGTTCGTGCCCTACACCGAGATGCCGACCCACGACACGCTGACCGGCACCGAGAACGTGACGTGGGCCGGCGGGGCCTACTACACGTCGTACTACTCGGCCTACGCCTTCGCCTACAACGACCGGGCCGTCGAGGGCGGGGACGTCCCCGCCAGCTGGAACGACCTGCTGGACCCGCGGTGGAAGGGCCGCATGGGCGTCGTCAACGCCGGGGCGGGCGGCACCGTGCAGGGCCTGGCCGCGTTCCAGGAGGACGTCATCGGGCCGGACTACTGGGCCGGGCTCGCCGCGCAGCAACCGCGGATCTTCGACACCACCTCGGTGCAGCTGGAGGCACTCGCCCGCGGCGAGATCGAGATCGCGACAGCCGGCTTCAACAGCACCTACGGCGCGGAGCGCTCCGGGGCGCCGATCAAGCTCGTCGTGCCCGAGGAGGGCGTGTCCGGCACCTTCAACATGCAGGGCCTGACCAGCACCGGGCAGGACAGCCCGGCCGCGAAGCTGTTCATGAACTGGACCTGGTCGACGTCGGGCCAGCAGTTCGCCGCCGCGCAGGGGTTCATCGGGGCCCGCACCGACATCGAGCAGGTCCCGACCGGCGACTACCGGCTCCCGAAGGCCGACGACCCGTCGTTCGTCGTCTACACCCCGGAGCAGGCGGAGACCGAGGGCGCCGACACCGTCCGGCGCTGGAACCAGACCTTCGGCTTCAACGGCTGACCCGGTCCACCCCACGGGGTGCCCCGGTCCGACAGGACCGGGGCGTCTGCTGTCCCGGCCCCGCCGGCCTTGCCCGACCACCCCGCGGACGATCACCGGTTCCGTCGACGCGCACGCGATCGGGCGAGCGCCGGCGGGACCGGTGAGCGGGTCGTGGTCGGTGCTCAGTCCAGGAGGATCAGGGAGAGTTTGCTTGCGGCGCATGCCGGGCGGGGTGAGTGCTCCAGCTCCACGGTGACGTCGATCGCGACGAGGACGGCGCGGTCGCGAGGCTCGGCGTTCGCGACCGTCGCGTGCAGCCGGATGCGGGACCCCACCGGGACCGGTGCCGGGAAGCGGACCCGGTCCCAGCCGTAGTTGAGCCGCGCCGTCCCCAGTTCGAACCGGTAGAGGTCGCCGGCCAGCGCGGAGATCAGCGACAGCGTGAGCTGGCCGTGCGCGATCGTCCGGCCGTACGGCCCGGACGCGGCCCGCTCGCGGTCGACGTGGATCCACTGGTGGTCCCCGGTCGCCGCGGCGAACGCGTCGATGCGGTCCTGGTCCACGGTGGTCCACGGCCCCGGGCCGAGCTCGGCGCCGATCGCGGCGTCGAGCCCGTCCCGGGTGGAGACGACGAGCGGGCCGCCCGTCACATGAACCGCCCGCCGGTGACCTCGGCCGTCGTGCCCGTCATGTACGACGAGAGCGACGACGCGTAGAACAGCGCCACGTTCGCGACCTCGTCGATCTCGCCGACCCGCTGCATCGGGATCTCCGACATCTTCTGGTCCCACGCCTTCTGCGGCATCGCCTCGGTCATCGCCGACCGGATCAGTCCCGGCTGGATCGCGTTGACCCGTACGCCGTGGTGGGCCATCTCCTTGGCTGCGGCCTTCGTGAGCCCGACGATCCCGGCCTTCGCCGCCGAGTAGTTGGTCTGCCCGACCATCCCGACCTTCCCGGACAGCGAGCTGATGTTCACGATCGCGCCGGACTTCTGCTCCCGCATCCGTGCGGCGGCGAGCCGGGTGCCGTTCCAGGTGCCCTTGAGGTGGACCTGGATCACCAGGTCGAAGTCGTCCTCCGACATGGTGCGCATCGTGGCGTCGCGGGTGATCCCCGCGTTGTTGACGAAGACGTCGAGCGAGCCGAACGTCGTCACCGCGGTGTCGATCAGCGCGGCGACCTCCTCGGCGGAGACGACGTCGCAGCGGACGCCGACGGCGACCTCCTCGCCGCCGAGCTCCTTCGCGGCGGCGCGGGCCGCCGCCTCGTCGAGGTCGCCGAGCACGACGCGGGCGCCGTGGGCGACGTAGGTGCGGGCGATGGCGAGCCCGATGCCCTGGGCACCACCCGTCACGACGGCGGTGCGGCCCTCCAGCAGTGCGGTCATTCCGGTCCTCTCTCTGGTCGGTTCCCGGTCGCGTGGCGGGGCCACGGCGCCCGGGGGAGTCAGGTGAAGCGGGGTTCGCGGCGCTCGGTGAAGGCCGCCCGGCCCTCGGCGGCGTCCGGGCCCTGGCCTGCCAGCGACACGGCCACCCGCTCCGAGGCGAGGAAGTCGGCCAGACCCGCGTGGGCGCGGGCCGCGAGACGCTTGGTCAGGGCGTTCGACCCGCGGGGCCCGGCCGCCAGCCGCGCGGCGATCTCTGTGGCCCGCGCCGTCGCCGTCCCGGCGGGGACGACCTCGCTCACCAGGCCGGCGTCGGCCG
>NZ_WWFY01000962.1:0-4965 GCF_009864975.1 Pseudonocardia sp. SID8383 | reverse complement strand
GCGCTGCGTCGACGTGCGGCGGCGCTGCTGCTCGCGGGCCGGGACGCCGCGCGCGGCGCCCTCCGTCCCGGGGGCGGCCTGCGCTGCGGCGAGGTCCGATGGAGTCTGGTCCTGGTGGATGACGGTGTCCTGCTGGGTGGCGGTGTCCTGCGGGGTGCCGGAGGTCCCGCCGCGCTGCCGGTGGTCGCCCCGGGTACCGGAACGGCGGCGGGGGCGGCGCGGACGGTCGTGCGACGACGGCTGCGCGGAGGTCGAGGACGGGACGGGTTCGCTGGACATCGTTCGTTCAGTCTGCCTGGTCGCCCGGGACCGGGCGTGCGCCGACCATGGTGACCGGCCTCGCAGGCGTCGTCGAATGGGTTTCGGGAATCGGCGGTATGGGGTCCGAACCGGACGCCGGTCGCCTCGCGGCGAGTGGCGCACCGCGGCTCCAGCCGAACGGAATTCCACGGCGGCGGTTATCTATTGCGGCCCGGGGACTCGGTTCGCCCGGCTCGGACAGTCGTTCCAACGGGCGGGGGTCCCGGATCATTCCCGCCCCACGCGACGGTTTCCGGCTCAGTTCCCGTCCCTCTCGGGAACGGCGTCGGACCCCGTCTCGGCGAGCCGGGCCAGCAGGTCGCGCAACCGGGCCCGCTCGGTCTCGTCGAGCGGGGCGAGGAACTCGGCGGCCAGCGCACGGGCCTCGGTCGCGGCCCCGGCGGCCAGGCGTTCCCCCTCGTCGGTGAGGTGGACCAGCCGTCGTCGCTGGTCGGTCTCGGAGCGGGTGCGACTCAGCCAGCCGTGGCGCTCCATCCGGCGCAGCAGCTCGGTGGTGGTGCCCTTGTCGGTCGCGGCGAGCGATCCGAGCGTGACCTGGTCGATCCCGGGACGGCGGCGCAGTGCGTCGAGCATCGCGTACTGCGGCTTGGTCAGCTGCGGGACGCGCTGCTGCCAGGTCGCGGTGTGGGACTGCAGGACCCGGCGGAGCAGGTGGACGACCGCCTCGTCGGCACCCGGGTTGCGATCGGTCATGCCGCGAGTATAGTGCGTATGCAAACAGTTAGTATACGAACTAGTTGGGAGGTGGTCCGGTGCGACTCGTCGTGGGAATCACCGGCGCGACCGGCGCGATCCTCGGGATCCGCCTGCTGGAGGCGCTGCGCGACGCCGAGGTCGACACGCACCTCGTGCTCTCGAAGTGGGCGCGGGCGACGATCGTCGAGGAGACCGGCTGGACGGTGCCCGAGGTCGAGGCGCTGGCCGGGACCGCCCACCCGTTCGGGGACCAGGCCGCGTCGATCTCCTCCGGCTCGTTCCGGACGGACGGGATGGTCGTCGTCCCCTGCTCGATGAAGACCCTCGCGCAGATCCGGCACGGCATCGCCGACGGGCTCGTCGCCCGCGCCGCGGACGTCACGATCAAGGAGGACCGGAGGCTGGTCCTCGTGCCGCGGGAGACCCCGCTGTCGGAGATCCACCTCGAGAACATGCTGGCCCTGCGCCGCGCCGGGGTGCGGATCGTCCCGCCGATGCCCGCCTTCTACAACCACCCGGCCGCGGTGGACGACGTCGTGGACCACGTCGTCGCCCGCATCTGCGACCAGTTCGACCTGCCCGCCCCGCGGGCCCGCCGCTGGACCGGCGGGTCCGCGCGTCAGAGGAGGAGCGCCTGATGGACACCTTCCGCGACTACCTGGCCGAGCTCGAGGGGCACGGCCAGCTCCTGCGCATCGACGACGAGGTGAAGGCCGAGCCCGACCTCGGCGCCGCCGGTGCCGCCGCCCCGAAGCTCGGCGACCGCGCCCCCGCGCTGCTGTTCACCGACGTCGCCGGGTTCCGCGACCCGAACATCGTGCTCAACGCGCACGGCTCCTGGGCCAACCACGCGATCGCGCTCGGGCTGCCGCCGGAGACCCCGGTGCGCGAGCAGGTCGAGGAGTTCGGCCGTCGCTGGGACGCCTTCCCGGTGCCGGTCGAGCGGCGCGCCGACCCGCCGTTCGCGGAGAACACCGTCGCCGCGGAGGCGGTCGACCTGTTCGCGCTGCTGCCGCTGTTCCGCATCAACTCCGGCGACGGCGGCTTCTACATCGACAAGGCCGCCGTCGTCAGCCGCGACCCCGACGACCCGGAGTCCTTCGGCAAGCAGAACCTGGGCATCTACCGGATGGAGGTCCAGGGGCCGCGCACGCTGGGTCTGCAGCCCGTCCCGCAGCACGACATCGCGCTGCAGCTGCGCCGCGCCGAGGAGCGCGGCGAGGACCTGCCGGTCGCGATCGCGCTCGGCAACGAGCCGACGATCCCGCTGGTGGCGGGCATGCCGATCGCCTACACCGACAGCGAGTACGAGATGGCGGGCGCCCTGCGCGGCTCGCCCTGCCCGATCGCCACCGGTCCGGAGACCGGGCTCGACGTCCCGTGGGGCTGCGAGATCCTGCTGGAGGGCGTCGTCCTGGGCCGCGAGCGGCACTTCGAGGGCCCGTTCGGCGAGTTCACCGGGCACTACTCGGGCGGCCGCCGGATGCCGCAGATCCGCATCGACCGGGTGTCCTACCGGACCACGCCCTACTTCGAGCACCTCTACATCGGCATGCCGTGGACCGAGTGCGACTACCTCATCGGGCCGAACACCTGCGTCCCGCTGCTCAAGCAGCTGCAGGCCGAGTTCCCCGAGGTGCGCGCGGTCAACGCCATGTACACCCACGGGCTGCTCGCGATCGTGTCGGTCCGCAACCGCTACGGGGGCTTCGCCAAGGCCGTCGGGATGCGGACCATGACCACCCCGCACGGCCTCGGCTACTGCAAGGTCGTGATCTGCGTCGACGACACCGTGGACCCGTTCGACCTGCCCCAGGTCATGTGGGCGTTGTCGACCAAGATGCACCCCGCGCACGACCTGGTGACCCTGCCCGACATGCCGGTGCTGCCGCTGGACCCCGGGTCCGACCCGGCCGGGATCACCCACAAGCTGATCATCGACGCCACCACCCCGACCGCCCCGGACGACCGCGGGCACTACTCCCAGGGCGTGGTGCCGCCCGACGACACCGCGGCCTGGGTCGAGCGACTCGGCCGGCTCGTCGCCGGCGACCGGAAGGAGAACCGCTGATGACCTGCCCCCGCTGCTCCACCGACGGCGCCGCCGTGCTCGCGACCTCCCCGGTCCCCGGGGTGTGGACCGTGCACCGCTGCGGCGCGTGCGGGTTCGTCTGGCGCGACACCGAGCCGCCCGCCGTCCGCGACGCCGCGCACTACCCGGCCCGGTTCCGGGTCACCGCGCAGGACGTGGCCGCCGCGGTCGACGTGCCGACCGTCCCGGAGCGCCGGACGTGACCCCGACGCTGATGTGGGAGGCCCGCGCCGCCGACGGCCGGCGCGACGAGCTCCTCGCCCACGTGCGCGAGCAGGCGGTCGTCGCGCTGGCCGGCGCCGAGCGCCACGAGCTGTTCGTCGCCGACGGCGGGCGGGTCGTCGTCATCGCGGTCGGGGTGCCGGCCGGGACGACGCTGCCCGAGCCGCCCGGCGAGCTGCTGGCCCGGCCGCCGCACTCCTGGGGCTTCGACCGGGTCGGCCCCTGACCGGTCCTCAGCCGGTCGCGAGCGCCGCGAGCACCCCGTCCGTCCACGGCGTCCACGCCTGGACCGCCCACGGCCCGAAGTCGCGGTCGGTCAGCACGACGGCGGCGGCGCGCACGTCCGGGTCGACCCACAGGAACGTGCCGGACTGCCCGAAGTGGCCGAAGGTCCGCGGTGACGAGTGCTCCCCGGTCCAGTGCGGGGACTTGCCGTCGCGGATCTCCATGCCCAGGCCCCAGTCGTTCGGCTTCTGCCGTCCGTAGCCGGGGAGCAGGCCGTCGAGCCCGGGGTAGGCGACGGTCGTCGCCTCGGCGACGGTGCGCGGGTCCAGCAGCTGCGGGGCCTGCAGCTCGGCGGCGAAGCGGGCCAGGTCGTCGACGGTGGACACCGCGCCCGCGCCCGCCGAGCCCTCCAGCCGGGTGTGCGTCATCCCGAGCGGGGCGCAGACGGCCTCGTGCAGGTACTCGGCGAACCCGATGCCGGTCGCCTCGGCGATGGCGCCGGCGAGCACCGCGAACCCGGTGTTCGAGTAGATCCGCTGCTCACCCGGGGCGGCACGGACGTCGTCGGTGTCGAACGCCAGACCCGAGGTGTGCGCGATCAGGTGGCGCACGGTCGCGCCCTCCGGGCCGGCCGCGTCGTCCCAGTCGACGGCGCCCTCCTCCACGGCGACCAGGGCGGCGTAGGCCGAGAGCAGCTTGGTCACCGAGGCCAGCCCGAACTCGCGGTCGGTGGCGCCCGCGGTGGCGAGCACGGTGCCGTCGGCGGCGACGACGGCCGCGCCCACGTGGTCGACCGGCCAGTCCAGGACCCGGCGCACCGCCGGGGCGAGCTCGGTCACGACGGGAGGTGCGGTCGGGTGCGCATGCCGTCCATCCTGGCAAACGGGCGGGACCGCAGCCGCCCGGGCGATGATCGGGCCCGTACCGCGTCCGCCGGGTCCCGCATCCGGCCGCGCACCGCGAGGGAGGGCACCGTGCCACTGCACCACGAGACGGCCGGATCGGGACCGCCGCTGCTGCTGGTCCAGGGCGGCGTGGCCGAGGCCGGCGCGGCCCGGATGCTCGTCGACGAGCTCGCCGTCACCCACCGGGTCCGCACCTACGACCGGCGCGGCGTCGGTCGCAGCCCGGCCGGGCCGGACCCGGTCGGGCTGAACGCGCACGCCGACGACGCCGCCGCGCTGCTGGCCGACACCGGACCGTCCGCCGTCGTGGGGGTGAGCATCGGGGCGGTGATCGGCCTGCTGCTCGCGGTGCGCCACCCGGACCTGGTCACGACGCTGGTGGCGCACGAGCCGCCGCTGCCCGGCCTCGTCCGCGATGCCGACCGCGAGGCGGCCCTGGACCGGGTCGAGGCGCTCGCCGCACGCGACGACCTCGGCGGGGCGCTGCGGCTGATGGCCGCGCTG
>NZ_WWFY01000961.1:0-5419 GCF_009864975.1 Pseudonocardia sp. SID8383 | reverse complement strand
AGCCGGGAGGGCCGTGGTCGGCGCCTGCTCGACGGCGGCGGTGTCGGCCGGGAGGTCGCGGGTCAACGGCTCGAGGTCGGCGCGGGTGCGGGCCGCCCAGGCCTTCGCCGAGCGTTCCTCGTACTCGGGCAGGGACAGCCGTCCCTCGCCGTGCGCGCGCTGCAGCCGGGCGTCGACCGCCCGTCGCTCGCCGTCCCCCACCCGGTACGCCGACTCGTCCGCCACCCGGCCATTCTGGACCGTCCGGGCGGGGCCGGGGAGCGGCGCCCGCCGATCAGGCGTCGCGCGAGCCCGTCGCCGCGGTGACGTCGAGGCCGCGTGCGGCCAGCCACGGCAGCGGGTTGATCTTGGTGCCGTCCGGCTCCCACACCTCGAGGTGCAGGTGCGGGCCGGTGGACTGGCCGCGGTTGCCGACCTCGGCGATCTCGTCGCCGGCCTCGACCTGCTGGCCCTCCTGCACGAACGACCGGTTGATGTGGCCGTAGACGGTGCTGGTGCCGTCGGGGTGCTTGAGCACCACCCACATCCCGAAGCCGCTGGCGGGGCCGGACTTCTCCACGACGCCGTCGGTCAGGGCGAAGATCGGGGTGCCGATCGGGGCGGCGAGGTCGATGCCCTTGTGCTGCACGCCCCAGCGGGCGCCGAAGCCGGAGGTGAACCGGCCGGCCGTCGGCATGACCAGTGCCTCGCCGTTGTACATGACCGCCTTCGGGGCGCCGTGCGACATCGCGGTCGTCACGGCCCGCTCCAGCTGGGCGGCCTCGCGGCCCATCCGGGCGGCCTTCGTCAGGTTGGCGACGTCGACCTTCGAGGTGGAGTCCAGGTCGGGCAGCGACGCGGCCTGCGCGGAGAGCTGCTCGCCGCCGATCGCGGAGGTGTCCATCGGGGCGGTCGTGTCGGCCGGGCGGGTGTCGCTGGACACCGGCAGCATCGCCGAGGCGGCGAGCCGGGCGTAGGACTCCTCGACCGCGGCCTCACCGCCCCAGCCGGGCACCCCGAGGGCACCGGCGACCGTCTGACCGGCCGCGACCAGGGCACCGCCGGCCGCCGCGGCGACGGTCACACGGGTACGCGAGACCACCGGCGGGGGAGCCGGGAGCGCCGGGAGCCGGTGACCGACCGGCGGCACAGGGGGGAGCGTGCCGGGCCGGGCCTCCGGTCGCGTGGCGCCGCTGGGGAAGCGGTGGCGCGACAAGACTGCCCTTCTGGTGTTCAGGGCGCCGCGGGCCGTTCGGCGGTGATCGTCGGAGTGGGGGCTCCGTCGGGGGATGGCGTCGTTCGGGGCGACACCGATCACCGTGACCGGTCCGTGACGTGGACAACGCGACGGTAACCCGGGCCCCGCCGAGCGGCAACGGCGGCCCGCCGCGCGGTTGCGGACGGTCGTGGATCATCGACGACCGGTCGGGCGGTCGGCGACGCGACGGCGAACGGAGGGTCCCGTTCCCCCGCCCGGACCGGACGCTCAGGCGCCTTCGGCGGCGTGCCGGCCGACCAGCCGCAGCGACCCGCGCAGCCGCCGGTCGCGCACCCGGTCGTGCTCGCGCCGCTCCGCCTCCCCGCGGGCCAGCGTGCTCGCCACGAAGTGCACGGTGCGCCGGTCCACCGGCAGCGCGAGATGGCCCACGTCGTCGAGCTCCAGCTCGGTGACGTCGAGGTCCGGGTGACGCAGCCGGGAGTTCCGCTGCGGGACGATGATCTCGTCCATGCGCGACCAGACCACCAGGAACCGGGTCCGACAGCCGGGGGCCGGTTCGTCCAGCTCGCGCAGGATCGCGGAGCCGGGGCAGAGCTGGCGGCACAGCGGCAGCGGTGCGATCCGGGCCAGGTTGCTGCCCGAGTGCGGGCTGCCGAGCGTCGCCAGGGTGTCGACGACGGCGTCGCCCCCCATCCGCTGCACGTAGTAGCGGGCGATCACCCCGCCGAGGGAGTGCCCGACGATGTGCACCCGGTCCGACCCGGTGGCCTCGCGCAGCCGTTCGACATGGCCGCGCAGCTCGTGCGCCGCGGTGCGGACGTCGTCGGTGAACAGGCTGTAGTTGATGGCGTGCACCACCCCGAAGCCGCGCCGGCGCAGCTCGTGGGCGAACACGGTGAACACCGAGCGGTTGTCCATGATGCCGTGGACCAGCAGGATCGGCGTCCCGGCGGCGGTGGGGTCGGCGACGACCAGGCTGCGCTTGACCGGCGGCAGGCTGTCGGTGCGCCAGTGGCCGTGCGGCCGGACGGTCTCCTCGGCCAGCCCGATCGGGTACAGCGCCAGGTGCGCGGCCAGCCAGGCGCCCTCCAGCGCCAGCCCGCGCAGTCCCGCACGCGAGGTGAAGGTCCGCGCGGCGTAACCCGCCGCCTGCCCGAGATCGGACGTCGCGGCCGTCACTGTCGACAGCGCCCCGTCGGCGATCGCGCGCAGGCGAGCGCCTCCGGGTAGCGACGTCGCCATGTCCGAAAGGTAAGGCAGGTCACAGGATTCCGCTGTGTCGCGGGACGATCGGTGGCCCCGATCACTCGGTCGGTCGATCTGAATCGAGCACTGCGCCGACGGGGTGACAGCGGTCACCGGCCCAGGTCAGGACCGGTGCGCGCGGCGTGGCTAGGCTCCCCGACGCAGCATCACCGACGTCCGCGACCGCTGCCGCCCGCCACCTGTGCGGGGCGCGCCCGGAGAACGAGCCGGGGTCGCGCCGGTCGCGGCGAGAGCGAAGTGGAGCGGGAGAGCCGAGTGGACCTCTACGAGTACCAGGCGAAGGACCTCTTCGCCGCGCACGGAGTCCCGGTGCTGCCGGGCCGGACCGTGGACAACGCCGCCGACGCGGCGGCCGCGGCGGCCGAGCTGGGCACCGCCGTCGTGGTCAAGGCACAGGTCAAGACCGGTGGTCGGGGCAAGGCCGGCGGCGTGAAGCTGGCCGAGAACGCCGACGAGGCCAAGGAGAAGGCCGAGGCCATCCTGGGCCTCGACATCAAGGGCCACACCGTGCACCAGGTCCTGGTCACCGAGGCCAGCGACATCGCCGAGGAGTACTACTTCTCCTTCCTGCTGGACCGGTCCAACCGCACCTTCCTGGCCATGTGCTCGGCCGAGGGCGGCATGGAGATCGAGCAGCTGGCCGTCGAGCGCCCGGACGCGCTGGCCCGGATCGCCATCGACCCGATCGCCGGTGTCGACAAGGCCAAGGCCGACGAGATCGTCGCCGCGGGCAAGATCCCGGCCGCCGTCGCCGACGAGGCCGCGAACGTGATCGTGAAGCTCTGGGAGACCTTCGTCTCCGAGGACGCGACGCTGGTCGAGGTCAACCCGCTGGTCCGTGACCCGCAGGACAAGGTGATCGCCCTCGACGGCAAGGTCACCCTGGACACCAACGCCGACTTCCGGCACCCGCAGCACGCGGACCTGGTCGACGAGCGCACCGAGAACCCGCTCGAGGCGAAGGCCAAGGCCAAGGGCCTCAACTACGTCAAGCTCGACGGCGGCCAGGTCGGCATCATCGGCAACGGCGCGGGGCTCGTCATGAGCACCCTCGACGTCGTCGCCTACGCCGGCGAGGCGCACGGCGGGGTCAAGCCCGCCAACTTCCTCGACATCGGCGGCGGCGCCTCGGCGCAGGTGATGGCCGACGGCCTGGACGTCATCCTGGGTGACGACGAGGTCAAGAGCGTCTTCGTCAACGTCTTCGGCGGCATCACCGCCTGCGACGCGGTCGCCAACGGCATCGTCGAGGCCCTCAAGATCCTGGGCGACGACGCGACCAAGCCGCTGGTCGTCCGCCTGGACGGCAACAACGTCGAGGAGGGTCGTCAGATCCTCGCCGACGCGAACCACCCGCTCGTCACCGTGGTGGGCACGATGGACGACGCGGCAGCCAAGGCCGCCGAGCTCGCGAACGCTGGAGCCTGAGACATGTCGATCTTCCTCAACGAGAACAGCAAGGTCATCGTCCAGGGCATCACGGGCGGCGAGGGCACCAAGCACGCCACCAAGATGCTCGCCGCCGGGACGAACATCGTGGGTGGTGTGAACGCCCGCAAGGCCGGGACCACGCACACCATCGGCGACAAGGACGTCACCGTGTACGGCACGGTGGAGGAGGCGATCAAGGAGACCGGCGCCGACGTGTCGGTCATCTTCGTCCCGCCGAAGTTCGCCAAGGACGCCGTGATCGAGGCCATCGACGCCGAGATCCCGCTGGCCGTCGTCATCACCGAGGGCATCCCGGTGCACGACTCGGCGTACTTCTGGGCGCACGCGGTCGCCACGGGCAACAAGACCCGGATCATCGGCCCGAACTGCCCCGGCATCATCTCGCCCGGCAAGTCCAACGCGGGCATCATCCCGGCGAACATCGCCGGCGCGGGCAGGATCGGCCTGGTGTCGAAGTCCGGCACGCTGACCTACCAGATGATGTACGAGCTGCGTGAGTTCGGCTTCTCCACCGCCATCGGCATCGGCGGCGACCCGGTCATCGGCACCACCCACATCGACGCCCTCGAGGCGTTCGAGGCGGACCCCGAGACCGAGGCCATCGTGATGATCGGTGAGATCGGTGGCGACGCCGAGGAGCGCGCCGCGGACTTCATCAAGGCCAACGTCACCAAGCCGGTCGTCGGCTACGTCGCGGGCTTCACCGCCCCCGAGGGCAAGACGATGGGCCACGCCGGCGCGATCGTGTCCGGCTCGGCCGGTACCGCGCAGGCCAAGAAGGAGGCCCTCGAGGCCGCCGGTGTCAAGGTCGGCAAGACGCCGTCCGAGACCGCCGCGCTGATGAAGGAGATCCTCTCCGCCTGATCGGAGATCGGGTCGCACGTCCGACGCGCGGGCCCCGGGAACTTCTCCCGGGTGCCCGCGCGTCGTGCTGTGTGCACCAGGTGCGCCTCACCCGGCCGTGTCGGGGGCATCGGCTAGCGTGCGGTGCAGCGAGTCCGTCCGTCACACGGGAGTGGTCGTCATGTCGAGCAACGAGCCCGGGTCCGTCCCGGCTCCGGAGCAGGCCGCGCCCGCTCCGACGGTGCGGGTCGCCGTCCTGGCGGGGGCCGTGCTGGCCCTGCTGGCACTGGTCCTGACCTTCTTCGACGTCACCACCGGGCTGTTCCCGGTCGCGATGGTCGTCGCCGGTGGCGTCGCGGGCGCCCTGACCCTGTTGCCCGGCACCGGGCGCACCCTGGTCGCGGGCGTGGTCCTGTCGACGACGGGGGCGCTGACGATGCTGCTGCTCCTGGCCGGCACCGGCACCGGGGCGGTCGGCGGCACGCTCGGCTGGGTCGTGTTCGTGGTCGCGCTGCTCGCCGCCGCCGCACTGCTCTACGCCCAGCTCCTCCTGTCCGGCGTCGTCTCCGCCCCCGCGCCGCGGGCGCAGCGCCCGTCGCACGTCGGGCAACCCGGCTGGGGCCCCGGCCCCGGCCAGGTCCCGCCGGGCCGGCAGCCGCC
>NZ_WWFY01000960.1:0-5711 GCF_009864975.1 Pseudonocardia sp. SID8383 | reverse complement strand
GCGGCGCCCGGGGACGGTGCGGGCAGCCGCTGGGCCGGGACCCCGTCCGGCGGAGCCACCGGGCCGGAGCCGCCCGCGATCCGCCTGCGCAGACGCTCGGCGATCTGCCGGACCTCCTCGCGCCCGTCGTTCCCGGAGAGCCGGGGGAGCAGCACGACGAACTCCTCCCCGCCGAACCTGCCGACGAGGTCGTGGTCGCGCAGCTCCTCGCGCAGCACCTGGGCGGTGGCGGCGAGGACCTGGTCTCCGTAGAGGTGGCCGTGCGTGTCGTTGATCTCCTTGAAGTGGTCCAGGTCGAGGATCAGCAGCGCCGCGGTCCGCCGTTCGCGATCGGCGAGGGTCAGCTCGTGGGTCCCGCGCAGGTGCCAGGCCGCGTGGTTGAGCAGCCCGGTCTTGGCGTCGGTGTCGGCCCGTTCGCGCAGCTGGCGGACCAGGATCGTGCGGTGCAGGGCCAGGATGGGCGGCACCGCGAGCAACGCGACGAACGGCCCGCTCGCGGCCAGCGCCCCCGCCGTCAGCGCCCCCAGGCAGAGGGTCGCCAGCTCCAGGGTGAGCTCGTCGCCGCCGAACAGGATGCGCACCACCCGGGTGTCCGGGCTGGCCACCGCCACCACGCCGAGGACCAGGCAGGTGTTGACGACGGTGTAGGTCAGCAGCGCGAGCAGCAGTGCGAGGGTGCCGGGCAGGCTGCCGTAGAGCTCGCCGGGCCGGGTCGCGGCGAGCACCCCGGCCGCCGCGTGCACGGACAGGATGACCGTCGCGGTGCTGTAGACCTCGCGGTAGACCGGCCTGCGGTCCGGGGGCGGCACCGGCCGCAGCACCCGGACGTAGAGGTGGGTGTAGACCACCACCACCACGAACGCGCCCAGTACCGGTGGCAGCAGCAGGGCCGAGGCGAAGGTCCAGACCGAGGTCAGGTTCACGTGGTGGGTCTCGGCGGTGTAGCGCCGGATGCGTTCGACGCCGGCCACGACCTCGGTGTGCAGGATCCCGGCCACGGTCAGCGTGGCGAGCAGCACCAGGGTCGCGTGGTCGAGCCGGGGCGGGTTCAGCAGACCGGCGAGCACCAGGCAGACCGCCAGCAGTTCCACGGCGAGGACCGGGCCGAGCAGCCGTCCCGGGATGGACCAGATCGGCCAGCGGGTGACCTGGTGCAGCCGGACCGGTTCCCGGGCCATACGTCCCTCCCTCGCCGGCGTCGTCCCACCCGATCCTGCCCGTCCGCAGCAGCGACCGGCGTGCCGCCCCTCCGTGATCCTAACCGCACTCGTCGCCGTCAGTGATCGATACGGCTTCGTGATCGCGTCGTAGCTGCTCGGACGAGTGGTGTGATCACGCTGAGTGCCGGCCGCACGGCCGGACCGGTGATTGTTGATATCGCAATGGTGCTCCCTGGTTTGTTCGCGGGCCGACGGCGGGCCACCCTTTTCGGCGGCGGCACCGGTGAATGCGTGAGAGACGATGTCGGTATGCCGGTAATTGCTGTCCCGTGATGTCACGGCGGCGCCGCGACGTGCGGGATGTCGATCAGGAAAGGGGTGTCCGATGCGCAACTGGGGTTGGTGAAGGCGTCCGCGGTAAGGGCTGCGGTCATTGTGTCGATCAACTGTGGGTCCGAGTGCGAAAGGAGATCGACAATGCGCAACTGGGGTTGGTGAGAACAGTGGACGTACCGCGTCGCAGCACGGGACGCGGCGGGCCCCGTCCGGGTGACGGACGACGCCCGCCGCGCCCGGCAGCGCCATCGGGTCGCCTCGGCTACCGGTCCGTAGAGTGGGACCACGAGTCGATGCCGGTCCTCCCTGCGGTCCCTCCGCCGTGGAGGACGCCCGAACGGGACCGGCGGCGAGGAGGCAGTACGTGACGACGAACCGGGGACTCTCGGCGATCCGGCGCCCGGCCGATCTGCGAGGGCTCGGGCCCGACGAGCTGACCTCGCTCGCGGCCGAGATCCGTGGGTTCCTGATCAAGGCCGTGTCCCGCACCGGGGGCCACCTGGGGCCCAACCTGGGTGTGGTGGAGCTGAGTATCGCCCTGCACCGGGTCTTCGAGTCCCCGCAGGACACCCTGATCTGGGACACCGGGCACCAGGCGTACGTGCACAAGCTGCTGACCGGCCGTCAGGAGGGCTGGGACCGGCTGAAGAAGACCGGTGGGCTGTCGGGCTACCCGAGCCGCGCCGAGTCCGAGCATGACCACGTCGAGTCCAGCCACGCGTCGTCGTCGCTGTCCTGGGCCGACGGCATCGCCCGCGCGCACGCCCTGACCGGGGTCGACCGGCACGTCGTCGCCGTGATCGGCGACGGGGCGTTGACCGGTGGCATGGCCTGGGAGGCGCTCAACAACATCGCGGCCGGCGAGGACCGCAACGTCGTGGTCGTCGTGAACGACAACGGCCGCTCCTACTCGCCGACCATCGGCGGGCTGGCCGACCGGCTCGCGTCGCTGCGGCTGCAGCCCGGCTACGAGCGGGTGCTCGAGGCCGGCAAGCGCACCGTCCGCGGCACCCCCGTGGTCGGGCCCGCGCTCTACGCCGGCCTGCACGCGTTCAAGGCCGGGGTGAAGGATGCGCTCTCCCCCCAGGAGCTGTTCTCCGACCTGGGGCTCAAGTACTTCGGCCCGGTCGACGGCCACGACATCGGCCAGCTCGAGTCCGCGCTGCGCCGGGCGAAGCGCTTCGGCGGGCCGGTCATCGTGCACACGGTCACCCGCAAGGGCAACGGCTACCCGCCCGCGGAGAACGACGAGGCCGAGCAGATGCACAGCCCGGCCGCGTTCGACCCGGAGACCGGTCTGCCCACCGGTACCCCGGTCACCGGGTGGACCGACGTGTTCGCCGAGGAGATGGTGGCGCTCGGGTCGCGGCGCACCGACGTCGTCGCGATCACCGCGGCGATGCTCGGCCCGACCGGCCTGGCGCCGTTCGCGGCCGCCCACCCGGACCGCATCGTCGACGTCGGGATCGCCGAGCAGCACGCGCTGACCACCGCCGCCGGGCTGGCCCGGGCCGGGCGGCACCCCGTCGTCGCGCTGTACTCGACGTTCCTCAACCGCGGCTTCGACCAGCTGCTGATGGACGTGGGCCTGCACCGCGAGCGCGTCACGCTGGTGCTGGACCGCTCCGGGGTCACCGGCAGCGACGGCCCGTCGCACAACGGGATGTGGGACCTGTCGCTGCTGGGCATCGTGCCCGGTATGCGGGTCGCGGCCCCCCGCGACGAGGAGACGCTGCGCGAGGAGTTCCGGGAGGCCACCGCGGTGACCGACGGCCCGACCGCCCTGCGTTACCCCAAGGGCTCGGTGATCGGCTCGGTGCCCGCGCTGCGCCGCCTCGACGGCCCGGCCGGGGTCGACGTGCTGCACGAGCCGTCCGACGGGCGCTCCCAGGTGCTGCTCGTCTGCGTCGGCGCGTTCGCGACGTCCGGTGTCGCCGTCGCCCGGCGGCTCGCCGACCAGGGCGTCGACGTGACCGTCGTCGATCCGCGGTGGGTGCTGCCGGTCCCGCGGGAGCTGCTCACGCTGGCCGCCGACCACCAGCTCGTGGTCACCGTCTCCGACTGCGGCACGCACGGCGGGTTCGGCTCCGCGCTGTCCGACGCGCTGCGCGCCGCCGAGCTCGACGTGCGCCAGCGCGACCTCGCGCTGCCCCAGGAGTACCTGGAGCACGGCAGCCGCGACGACGTGCTCGCCGCGACCGGGCTGACCGAGCAGGACATGGCCCGCCGGATCACCGAGTGGGCGGCCGCGGCGGTCCCCTCGACCCCCGAGGGTGCCGTTCCCGGGCGGGAGCGCACCCGCTGATGCGCGTCATCGTCGTCGAGGACGAGCCGGCGATGGCCGACGCCGTCGTGCGCGGCCTGCGCCGGGACGGGATGGCCGTCGACGTGGCCTACGACGGCGACGAGGGCTCGGAGAAGCTGTCGGTGACCCGCTACGACGTCGCCGTCCTCGACCGGGACCTGCCCGGCCGCAGCGGCGACGACCTGTGCGACGAGCTCGTCGCGGCGGGCGGCCTGACCCGGGTGCTGATGCTCACCGCGTCGGGCACCCCGGCGGACAAGGTCGAGGGACTGTCCCGCGGCGCCGACGACTACCTGGTCAAGCCGTTCGACTTCCCCGAGCTGGTCGCCCGGGTCCGGGCGCTCGGTCGCCGGGCGACCCCGGCGGTGCCACCCACGCTGCGAGCCGGCGACGTCGTGCTGGACCCGGCCCGGCGCACCGTGCTGCGCTCCGGGCGGCCGGTCGAGCTGACCCGCAAGGAGTTCGGCGTGCTGGAGGTCCTGCTCGCCGCGGGCGGGGCCGTGGTGTCCTCGGAGGAGCTGCTCGAACGCGTCTGGGACGAGAACGCCGACCCGTTCACCACCACGGTGCGGGTCACCGTCATGACCCTGCGCAAGAAGCTCGGCGCGCCGGGGCCGATCGACACCGTCGTCGGTGCCGGGTACCGGGTGCCCGCCGACGGGACCCCCACGGCGTGACGGCGTGGGCGCCCTCCGGCCGCGGCTGACGCTGCTCGCGACGGCGCTCGTCGCCGCAGTCGCCGCGCTGCTGCTCTGGCTCGGGTGGATGCTGGTCGGCGCGGTGGTCGCGGGCACCCCGGCGCTGCCCGGGACGGTGTTCGTCGGCGGGGTCGCCGTGCCTGCCGAGACCGCCCGCGACGCGGTCGCGGCCGCGGCCCGCGCCGAGGTGCTGCGGGCCGGGCTGATCGCGTTCCCGCTGGTCGTCGCGGCCGGGGCCGTCACGTCCTGGGTGCTGGTCGGGCGGGTGCTGTACCCGCTGCGCCGGGTCGTCGAGACCACCTCGCGGCTCTCGGCGAGCTCGCTCGACGAACGGGTCGCGCTCGCCGGTGCCCGTGGCGAGGTCGCCGAGCTGGCCGCCGCCGTCGACGCGATGCTCGACCGGCTGCAGGCCGCGTTCGACGCGCAGTCCCGGTTCGTCGCCAACGCCGGGCACGAGCTGCGCACCCCGCTCGCGGTGCTGCGCACCGAGATCGACGTGACGCTCCAGGACCCCGACGCCGACGCCGAGGAGCTGCGCCGGATGGCCGGGGTCGTCCGGGAGGCGGGCCGCCGCTGCGACGAGCTGGTCAGCGGGCTGCTGCTGCTCGCCCGCACCGAGGCCGGGGGAGCGATGCCGGGCTCCGACCGGGTGCCGGTGGACCTGGCCGCGCTCGTCGCCGCGGAGCTCGCGGCCGTGACCGGGGACGTCGCCGTCCGCGGCCTGGTCGTGCGCACCGACCCCCGGCCGGCGACGACCCGGGGGAACGAGCCGCTGCTGCGCCGGATGGTGGCGAACCTGCTGGAGAACGCGGTGCGGCACAACCGCGACGGCGGCTGGATCGAGGTCGGCTGCGGGACCGGCACGCCCGGGCCGGGGGTCGTGCTGCGGGTCGCGTCGTCCGGGCCGGAGCTGGCCCCGGACAGGGTGGCCGAGCTGTTCGAGCCGTTCCGGCGGGGCCCGGTGGCCCGCACCGCCCACACCCGCGGCTCCGGGCTGGGGCTGTCGATCGTGCGATCGGTGACCACCGCGCACGGCGGGGCCGTGCACGCCGAGGCGGTGCCCGGTGGGGGACTGGAGGTGCACGTCGCGCTGCCCGACGACAGCACGGCCCCGGAGCCCTCGGGCGGGGCCCCGGTCATCGCCCGCTGACCGGACGCCGACCCGGTCCGGGTGGCTCACCCGGGACGCGGGCCGGGGCGGCTCGGGCGGCT
>NZ_WWFY01000098.1:0-572 GCF_009864975.1 Pseudonocardia sp. SID8383 | reverse complement strand
CAGCCCGACGCCCCCGGCGAGGGCACCACGCTGCTGCTCGTCGCGCCGGGCCACGACCTCGACCCGCACTTCGGCCGCGGGTCGGCCGCCCGGCACAGCGCCTCCGGGGCACGCCCGCTGCCCGGTGTCCGTCCCGGTCTGCGCCGCGACGTCGACACCGCCGCCGACCTCGACGACGCCGTCGCCCTCGGGGTGGGGGTGTGGACCCGGGCCGTGGTCGACGCCCGGCACGGGCCGCCCGCCACACCTCACCCACCCGGATGTCCCCCGCCCGGTGACGCCGTCGCCCGACGGTGTGGCACACCACGTACGTGACATCGCCGGACGGGGCCGTGTCCACGTGGACGGTTGCGGAGCGGTACGAAACAATCGCGACGTGAGTGACGACTCGGCGACCCCGGACGGACGGAACGGCACCTCCGCGCACCCGGGGGGCCGTCCCCGGTCGGCGTCGCGCCGTGCCCCGCGTCCGGCATCGCGGCGGCTGCACACCGCGAGCCGCAGCGTCGCCGACCACGCACCGGCCGCGGAGATCCCGGCCCAGCAGCACGTGCCGCCGGGCCCCGCGGCAC
>NZ_WWFY01000959.1:0-5768 GCF_009864975.1 Pseudonocardia sp. SID8383 | reverse complement strand
CCCGGGTGCGCTCAGGCGCGCGCCGGCAGGGCCGCCAGCTCCGGCACCAGGTCGTCGAGACCCAGCGTGCCCTGCGCGAGCGCGGCGGCGTGCCACGCGGCGAGGTCGAACTCCTCCCCGCGGGCGGCGTGCGCGGCCCGGGCCCGCTCCCGCCCGGTCAGCCAGGCCCGCTCGCCCAGCTTGTAGCCGATCGCCTGGGCCGGTCCGCCGAGGTAGCGCAGCAGCTCCGAGTCGGCCATCGCGTCCCCGCCGCCGACGTGCCGGCCGAAGAACTCCCGCCCCAGCTCCGGGGTCCACCGCTGACCGGCACCGACCGGGGAGTCGTCGGGGACCGGCAGCGACAGGTGCATCCCCAGATCGATCACCACACGCACCGCGCGCAGCATCTGGGCGTTGAGGTAGCCCAGCCGCGACCCCGGGTCGGAGTGGTGGCCCAACTCGTCCATCAGCCGCTCCGCGTAGAGCGCCCAGCCCTCCACGTCCGCGCTCACCGCGCCCACCAGCGACGTCTGGAACGTCGACAGCTCCCGGCTGCGCACCGCCCACGACGCCAGCTGCAGGTGGTGGCCCGGGACGCCCTCGTGGTACCAGGTGCTGATCAGGTCCCACAGCGGGTAGCGGTCGTCCTCGCTCGCGGGCAGCCAGGTCCGGCCCGGCCGCGAGAAGTCCAGCGCCGGTGGTGTGTAGTACGGCGCCGCCGCGCTGCCCGCCGGCGCCAGCCGGGACTCGACCTCCCGAAGCCGGCCGGACAGGTCGAAGTGGACACCGTCGAGCTCGGCGATCGTGTCGTCCATGATCTTCTGCAGGTGCGCCCGGGCGGCCTCCCCGCCCATGACGACCCCGGTCGAGCCCCCGTCGGTCTCCAGGAACTCCATCGCCTCGCGCACGCTGCCGCCGGGCACGATCCGCGCGGCCTCGACGGCCATCTCCTCGCGGATCCGGCGGAACTCCGACCAGCCCCACTCGTAGACCTCGACGGTGTCGATGTCGGCGCCGTTCCAGAACCGGTTCGCGATCCGGTACCGGTCGGGGCCCACGCCGTCCGGGGTCCCCTCCGCGGCCGGCAGGTACTCCGCGGCCAGCCAGTCCCGCAGCTCGCCCAGCGCCGCCGTCGCCTCCCGCGCACCGCGGTCCAGGTCGGCGCGCACGGCGTCACCGACGGAGGCGTCCGCGGCGAACCCGGCGAACCAGCCACGGCCGCCCGCGTCGCCGTTCCAGGCGTCGATCTGCTCGGTCACCCGCACCACCTGGCGCGGCGCGGCGAACAGCCCGCGACGGCGGCCCTCGGCCAGCGACGCCCGGTACCCGGCGAGTGCCTCGGGGACCCGCGCCATCCGCGCGGCCACGGTGGCCCAGTCCTCGTCGCCGTCGACGGGCATGAGGGTGAACGCGGTCCGCAGGGTCGCCAGCGGTCCGAACAGCTCCTGCACCGCACGCAACGGCTCCCCGGAGGTCAGGTGGTCGAGCTGGGCGCCGAGACGCTCACGCAGCAGCCGCGCGCAGCGACGCTCGTCGGGGTCGGCGGGCTGCCGGGCGCCCGTGGTGGTGTCCAGCCGCTCCAGGGTCTCCCGGCAGGCGGCGACGAGCGCGGCGGTGCCGTCGGGGGAGAGGTCGGGCAGCTCGTCCTGCCGCTCGGTCCAGCCGAGGTCGCCGGCGAGGACCGGGTCGAGCTCGGCGAGGCGCCGGACGTGGTCGTCGGCGAGGTCGCGGACCGCCCGGTCGGGGCGGGAGGGGCTGGCGGTGCCGGTCTGCTGATCGTTCATCACCGGTCATCATGCCCGCACGCGACGGAGCCCGGACCCCCTGAGGGATCCGGGCTCCGTGGTCACCGGGTGGTGGTCCGGTGTGTGCCTGCGGTGCGGCCGGGATCAGGCGATCTCGGCGCGCCGCTCGCGCAGCAGCTCCAGGCGCTCGTCGAGCAGCTCCTCGAGCTCGGCGATCGACCGGCGCTCGAGCAGCATGTCCCAGTGCGTACGCGGCGGCTTCTGCTTCTTCTGCTCCGGCTCGGTCCCGTCCACCCGACGACCGACGCCGCCCTGCGGGGACTCCCACGTCGCGGGAGCCTCGGCGTCGTTCGCGAACGGCACCTGGAACTCGTAGCCGGACTCGGACACATAACGGACCATCTGCCGCGGCGCCAGGTCGTGGTTGCGGTCCGTCTCGTAGCTGACAGCCCCGAGCCGGCTGCCACGCAGAACGCGGTCGGCCATGCGTCACCCTCCTGTAGCGCGATGTCGAGGGAGCACCTCGACGGTTACGTCTTCGCCACCGGGTGTAACGTACGTGGAGCTACGGTATTCCGGCGGCAGGGCAGAACAGACCCGCTCGAGTTACCTCGCGGTAACCTGCTCTGCGCCCGATTGACCAGTGTTCCCTATCGCCGCCCGTTACACACTCCGATGTGACGTGTCAGCCATGTGTGACGGTGCCCACCCGGGTGTCGCCGAGTGTTCACACAGCCGACCGGACCGGTGCACGGTCGGGGGAGCGCACCGGCAGCAATGCGACCAGTCCCGCCGCCAGGACCAGCACGATCCCGATCGTCCCGGCCCGGTCCGAGCCGAACACGTAGGTGAACAGGCCGATGAGCGCCGGCGCCAGGAACGACACCGCGCGCCCGGTCGTCGCGTACAGACCGAACAGCTGGCCCTCCTGCTGCGCCGGGCACACCCGCAGCAGGTACGACCGCGACGACGCCTGCGCCGGCCCCACGAACAGCCCCAGCACCAGCCCGAAGATCCAGAACATGGTCGGCCCGGACACGAACAGCAGGATCACACCCACCGCCACACTCCCGGCGAGCGAGCCCACCACGACGGCCTTGGGCCCCAGCCGGTCGTCCAGCCGGCCGCCCATCACACAGCCCAGCGCCGCGACCACGTTGATCGCCACACCGAAGATCAGCACCTGGCCCGGCTCCAGCCCGTACACCGTCACCGCCAGGACCCCGCCGAAGGCGAAGACCGCGTTGAGGCCGTCCCGGTACAGCGCGCTCGCCCCGAGGAAGTACACCGTGTGCGGGCTGGCCCGGTAGAGCGCGCGCAGGTCGGCCACCAGTCTGCGGTAGGAACCGGCCACGCCCAGCTTCGGGGCGTCCGGCGCCACCGGTGGAGTCTCGGGCAGCAGGAGGAACATCGGCGCGGCGAACACCGCGAACCACACCGCCGCCACCAGCACCGCGATCCGCACGTCCAGCCCGTCGGCGGTGGGGACACCGAGCAGCCCGCCGTCGCCGGACAGCAGGAACGCGTACACCCCGAGCAGCAGCACGATCCCGCCGATGTAGCCCAGCGCCCAGCCGAAGCCCGACACCCGCCCGACCGTCGTCGGCGTCGACACGTGCGCCATCAGCGCGTAGTACGACACGTACGCCAGCTCGACGAAGATCGACGCCATGCCCAGCAGCAGCAGACCGAGCCACAGGTAGGACCAGTCGTCGCGGACGAAGAACATCCCGGCCATGCAGAGCACGACCAGCGCCGTCCACACCCCGGTCGCCCGCAGCCGCCGCCCCGTGCGGTCCGCGCTCTGCCCGACCACCGGCGCCATCAGTGCGATCAGCACCCCGGCGGCCGCGGTCGACCACGCCAGCCAGCTGTTCGCACTGACCGAGCCCGGCAGGTCCGCCCCGACGGCGTCGGTCAGGTACACCGAGAACACGAAGGTCAGCGCGATGTGCTGGAACCCCGAGGAGCCCCAGTCCCAGAGCCCCCAGGCCCACAGCCGGGATCGGCGGGGCGGGGCCGGCTCTGCGGTCGGAGCGGTCGAGGCGGTCACGGCGCGAGCGTATCGACGCCCGCGGGACCCGGCCTCCGATCATCTACGCAGGCGCCCACCCGGTCAGCTCCCGACGACGTCGAGCAGCCGGTCCGGCCGGTCGGACAGCAGCCCGTCCACCCCGAGGGTCAGCAGCCGTCGCATCTGCTCGGCCTCGTCCACCGTCCACACGTGCACCTCGTGCCCGGCCCGGTGCGCCGCCTCGACGAACCGGCGGTCCGACGCCACCGGGATCGGCCCGAACATCGGAGGGACCTGCGCGAACACCCCCGCCGACGCCGGCAGCAGCCGGCTCGGGACGCCCCACGCACGGGCCCGCAGCGCCATCACCTCGGCCTGCCCCATCGACGTGCACAGCCTCGGCCCGGCCAGCCCCCGGGCGACGCCCAGCCGGCGGACGGAGAACGAGCCCAGGCACACCCGGTCCCAGGCGTCGGCGGCGTCGAGCACCGCCAACGTCGGAGCGACGACCTCGGCCGACTTCAGCTCGATCGTCACCCGCACCCCGGGGACCGCGTCGAGCACCTCGGCCAGCCGCGGCAGCGGCTCGGTGCGCTGTGCCCCGGTGACCCGCACGGTGTCGAGCTCCGCGGCGGGGCGCGCGTCGATCCGGCCGGTGGCGTCGGTGGTGCGGTCCAGCGTCGGGTCGTGGTGCACGAACGGCACCCCGTCGGCGCTGGCGTGCACGTCCATCTCGACGTAGCGCAGACCGTGGTCGGCGGCGGCGATGAACGCGGCGACGGTGTTCTCGCAACCGGCCAGCTCCCCGATGTGCCAGCCACGGTGGGCGTAGGCGCGGGGGTGCGGACCGTCGAGGTACGGGTGGTGCACGGCGGTCAGCCTGGCACCCGTCCGATCACGCCACCACGGGGGAGCCGGAAACCCTCGGTGTCGATCAGGGGGTGCATGAGGTCCCCGTGCGTGTCCAGCCGGGCCGGCAGGTCGTCGAGGGTGAACACCAGGTCCGCGGGCTCGCGGCAGCCCTCGACCTCCGCCCACGTCACCGGGGTCGCGACGGTGGGGCGCTCACGGCCGCGCAGCGAGTACGAGGCGATGGTGGTCTTGGCGGTGTTGTTCTGGCTCCAGTCGACGAAGACCTTCCCGCGCCGACGGGCCCGGGTCATCACCGCGATCACCTCGCGACGGTGCTCCTCGGCCAGCCGCTCGGCCACCTCGCGGGCGAATTCACTGGTCCGCTCCGGATCGGTGACCCGCGCCGGCAGGTAGAGCTGCATCCCCTTGCCGCCCGACGTCGACGGGTACGCCACGAGTCCGTGCTCGTCGAGCAGGTCCCGCACCCACAGCGCCACGCGGCAGCACTCCACGATCGTCGTGCCCTCACCCGGGTCCAGGTCGAACACCACCCGGTCCGGCGGGTGGCGGCCGTCGCGGGGGCCGAGGCGCCACTGCGGCACGTGCAGCTCCAGCGCGGCCAGGTTCGCCGCCCAGGCCAGCCCCTCTGCGTCGGCGAGGACCGCGAAGTCCGCGGACTCCGACCGGCCGCCGGGCGTCCCGACGCGGGCGGTGCGCAGCCAGTCCGGCGCGTGCCGGGCGACGTTCTTCTCGAAGAACGACGACCCCTCCACCCCGTCCGGCCAGCGCTTGAGCGTCGCCGGCCGGGCGTCGAGGTGCGGCACCATCGCCTCGGCGACGGCCAGGTAGTGCCCCAGCACGTCGGCCTTGGTCGTGCCGGTGGCGGGGTAGAGCACCTTGTCCGGGTTGGACAGCGACGCCCGCCCGTACCCCTCGCGCCGTGCGGTCCCGCGCTGTGCCGCCCTCCGGCTCGCACCGTCCACCCGGACCTCCCGCCAGTCGTCGCCCGCGCCCTCGGGGTACCGGGAACCGGTCCGGACCGCGACCACCCCGGGCAGGCCCTGGTCGCGCACCGCGTCGAGCAGCCGGGCGCCCGCGTTCGGGTACGACGGCGCCGCCCGCCGGTGCGGCCCGTCCAGGGGCAGCTCCTCCAGCAGCGCGCGACGCTCCTCGGCGGG
>NZ_WWFY01000958.1:0-6058 GCF_009864975.1 Pseudonocardia sp. SID8383 | reverse complement strand
CGCGCCGCCGCCGACCGCCTGTGGCAGCTGGCCGCCGACCTCCCCGGCCTCGACGCGGCCGGAGCCGCCGCGGCCGTCACCGACCGGACCGGCCCGGCCTGATCCCGGCCCGCACCCCGCTGTTCAGCACCGACGTACGACGAGAGGGAACGACCACCATGGACTTCGGCCTCACCCCCGAGCAGACCACGCTCGTGGAGTCGGTCTCCAAGCTCGCCGAACGCGAATTCGGCGCGCGGGCCTTCCAGCGCGACGGGTTCGCCTGGGACTCCCTCAAGGTGCTCGCCGACCACGACCTGACCGGGCTCACCCTGCCCGTCGAGGTCGGTGGGCAGGGCGCCTCGCTGCTCGATGCGGTGCTCGTGATGATGGCGATCACCAAGGTCTGCCCGCACAGCGCCGACGCGCTGCAGGCGAGCAACTTCGGCGCGATCCGCCAGGTCGCGAAGTTCGGCTCCGAGCACGTGCGCCGCGAGGTGCTGCCGCTGCTCCTGCGGGGCGAGGCGCTCGTGACCGCCGGGATGAGCGAGCCCGACGCGGGCAGCGCGCTGACCGACCTGCGCACCACCGCCCGCTACGAGGGCGACCACGTCATGCTCGACGGCCAGAAGTGCTGGAACTCCCACGGCCCGGACGCGACGCACTCGGTCGTCTGGTGCCGGTTCGGCCCGTCGTCGCGCGACATCGGGGCGGTCCTGGTCCCGTTCGACGCCCCCGGTTTCACCCGCGGCAAGCGTGAGCTGCACATGAGTGGCGAGTCGCACTGCCAGCTGTTCTTCGACGGCTGCCGGGTGCCGAAGGAGTACGTCCTCGCCGACAGCGGTGCGCTGCGCAGCATGCTGTCGATCTTCGGTGTCGAGCGGATGGGCAACGCCTCCCGGGCGCTCGCGCTCGCCGAGACCGCCTACGAGCGCGCCGTCGAGCACGCGAAGGTCCGCAAGGCCTTCGGCAAGGACCTCTGCGAGTTCCAGGGCCTGCAGTGGAAGTTCGCCGACATGAGGGTGGAGCTCGACGCGGCCCGGATGCTGCTGCTGCGGGCGGTCGCCAACGCCGACGCCGGCGCACCGGACGCGACCGAGGCGGCCATCGCGAAGCTGCACGCCAACCGCACGGCGTTCCAGGTCGCCAACGAGGCGATGCAGGTCTTCGGGGCCTCGGGCTACAGCCAGGAGTACCCGCTGGAGTACATCGTCCGCCGCACCCGCGGCTGGATGATCGCCGGCGGCTCGGTCGAGATCCTCAAGAACACCATCGCCGGCTCCGTCTTCGGGCGCCGCTTCGACCAGCGGGCGGGGACGGGCGCGTGAGCATCACCGGAACCGGCACCACCGCACCGCAGGCGCAGCGCGGGCTCGACGGCGCCACCGACGTCCTCGTCGACTGGGTCGTCGCCGCGGCCGCGGCGCCGCTGCCCGCCGAGGTCGAGCACCACGTGCGCCGCCTGCTCGTCGACTACGTCGCCGCCGTCGTCCCCGGCTCGGCGACCGACGTCGCGCGGGCGGTCGCGACCCACGTCGCCGGCACCTACGGGACGACCGGCCGCACCGCCACCGCGATCGGCCTCGGACCGGTCTCGGCGCCGGGCGCCGCGTTCCTCAACGGCACGAGCGCCCACAGCCTCGAGGTCGACGACGGCTACACCCCCGGCAGCGTGCACCCGAGCAGCGTCTGCTTCCCGGCCGTTCTCGCCGCGGCGGAGGCCCGGGGCAGCGACACCACCACGACGATGCGGGCGCTCGCCGTCGCCCTGGAGGCGGTGTCCCGGCTCGCCGCCGCGGGGCACCCCGCGACGTGGCGCAACCACTTCCACAACACCCCGCTCGCGGGTGTCGTCGGCGCCACCTGCGGGGTGGCCGTCCTGCACGGCCTCGACGCCGACCGGCTGCACGACGCGCTCGGTGTCGCGGCCTCGCACGCCGGCGGGCTGTTCGCCTTCCTCGGTAAGAACGCCGAGGTCAAGCGGGTGCACCCGGGCAAGGCCGCACGCGACGCGATCGTCAGCGTCGAGCTCGCCGAGGCCGGTGTGACCGGGCCGCGGCCGATCCTGGAGACCCGGCACGGCTACGTCGAGGCGTTCGCCGACGGCGGTTTCGACGCCGGCACCCTGCTCGACGGGCTGGGGGAGCGGTGGGTCGTTCTCGACTCCTACGTGAAGCCCTACCCGTCCTGCCGGCACCTGCACGGCCCGATCGACGCCGTGCTGGCGCTGCGCGCGGAGCACGGGGTGACCGTCGCCGACGTCGCGCGGGTCGACGTCGCGACCTACACCGTCGCCTCGCACCACGCGAGCACCGAGGTGGACTCGCTGCTCGACGCCCAGATGAGCATCCCGTTCGCGGTGGCCACCGCCCTCGTGCACGACGAGGTGGGCCTCACCGAGTTCGGTCCCGGCGCCCGCCGCGACCCCGCACTGCTCGACCTCGTCGGCCGGGTGCACGTCCGCGCCGACGAGCAGGCCGACGCGGACTACCCGGTGCTGCGCACCGCCGTGGTGACGCTGACCCTGCACGACGGGCGGGAGCTCACCGAGCGGGTCCCGACCCCCTACGGGGAGCCGGGCAACCCGGTCAGCGACGACGAGATGACCGCGAAGCTGGTCCGGCTCGCCGCGCCGGTGCTCGGCCGCGACGCCGCCACCGGGCTCGCCGCCGAGCTGTGGACCTTCGCCTCGCTCGACGTCGTGGCCCGCACCGACGCCCTCTGCCGGGGTGCGGCATGACCCAGCTGACCGACCGCCCGGCCGACGCCGCCGATCCCGCACGGCCCGACGTGGGCCGGGCGCTGCTCGCCCCCCGCTCCGTCGCGATCGTCGGCGCCTCCGACGACGCACGGAAGACGACCGCCCGCCCCCTGCGCTTCCTGCGCGAGGCCGGCTTCACCGGCGGCGTCTACCCCGTCAACCCGCGCCGCGAGACGGTGCTGGGGGAGCGGGCCTGGCCCGACATCGCCTCGCTCCCGGAGGTTCCCGACCACGTCTTCGTCCTCACCGACACCGCACGCGTCGTCGACACCGTCCGCGAGTGCGGCGAGGCCGGGGTACCGCTGGTGACGGTGCTGTCCGGCGGCTTCGGCGAGGGCGGGCCCGAGGGGCGGGAACGGCTCGAGGAGCTGCTCGACGTCGCCCGCCGGTACGGCGTCCGCGTCGTCGGCCCGAACAGCATCGGCGTGGTCAACCCGCGCAACGGCATGCTGCTCACCGCCAACGCCGCGTTCGCCGAGCCCGACCTGCCCGTCGGGCCGTCGTTCGTCGCGTCCCAGTCCGGCAGCGTCATCGGCGCGCTGATGACCCGGGCGAAGGCCCGCGGCCTGGGCTTCGCCGGGTTCGTCTCCACCGGCTCCGAGGTCGACCTGACCCTCGGCGAGATCTGCGAGGCCACCCTCGACGACCCCGAGATCGGCTCGTACACGCTGTTCGTGGAGTCGATGGACAACGCGGGCCCGCTGGCCCGTTTCGCCGCGGCCGCCGCCGAGCGCGGCCGGCCCGTCACCGTCTACAAGCTGGGCCGCAGCGACGCGGCCGCAGCCCTGTCGGTGTCGCACACCGGGGCGCTCGCCGGCGAGGACGGCGAGGCCGACGCCTTCTTCCGCGCCTGCGGGTTCGCCCGGGTCGACAACTTCGAGGCGCTCATCGAGGCCGAGGCCCTCCAGCGGCGGATCGGCCCGCCCGGGCCGGTCCGCGCCGACCGGATCGGGGTGATCACCTCCACCGGGGGCGGCGCCGCGATCGTCGTCGACCAGCTGGAGACCCGCGGCGTCACCGTGGCCCGGCCGAGCCCCGCGGTGTTCCGCGGGCTCGCCGCGCTCGGGCTCGACGTGGCCGAGAACCTCATCGTCGACCTCACGCTCGCCGGGACCCGGCACGACCTCGTGCTCGGAGCGCTGGACGTGCTCCGGTCCAGCGGTGAGTTCGATCTCGTCCTGTTCGTCGTCGGCTCCTCGGCGCGGCTCAACCCCGAACTCGCGGTGTCCGCGATCGCCGAGGCGGCCGCCGCCGGCGAGGTGCCGCTGGCAGCCTGGGCGTTGCCGGACGCACTCGAGTCGCTCCGCATGCTGAACGACGCCGGCGTCCCCGCCTTCCGCACCGCGGAGGCCTGCGCGGAGGCGATCGCCGCGACCCTGGCCCGGCGCCCGGTCGATCCGGCCGTGCTCGGCACCCGGGACACCGGTGCCGCCGAGGCCCCGGCCCGCACGCTCGACGAGAGCGACTCGGCGGTCGTCCTGGCCGGGCTCGGGGTGGCGTTCCCCGCCGCGACGACGTGCGACGCCGCGGGCACGCCCGCCGCGGAGCCCGCCTGGCCGGTGGTGGTGAAGGCGCTGTCGGACCGGCTGCCGCACAAGTCCGACGCCGGTGCGGTCGTCCTCGGCGTGACCGGGCCCGGCGAGCTCGCCGGCGCCGTCCGGACGATCACCGCGAACGTCGCCGCGCACGACCCGACGATCGAGCTCGGCGGGTTCCTGGTGCAGGAGATGGTCGGCGACGCGGTCGTGGAGGCGCTCGTCGGCTATCGGGTGAGCCCGACGGTGGGGCCGCTGGTGATGCTCGCCGCCGGCGGCGTGCACGCCGAGCTGTACGACGACTCCACGCTGCGCCTCGCCCCCGTCACTGCCGAGGTGGCCCGGGAGATGGTCGGCGAGGTGACGGCCATGCGCATCGCGCGCGGGTTCCGCGGCGGACCGGCCGGAGACATCGACGCGCTCGTCGACACCGTCGTCGCGGTGTCCCGGCTCGCTGTGACCCGGCCCGACGTGGTGGAGGCCGAGGTCAACCCGGTCGCCGTCCGGCGACGCGGGCAGGGAGCCGTCGCCCTCGACGCCCTGGTCCGCGAGGCGGACCGGTCATGACCCGTCCGCCCCGCCCGTGAACCGACACACATCCGAGGACACACCATGGACGTGAAGATCAACGACTTGTCGCTGACCTACGGCGACTTCACCGCGGTCGAGCACCTCGGCCTCCACATCTCCGACGGCGAGTCCCTGGTGCTGCTCGGGCAGTCGGGGTGCGGCAAGACCAGCACGATGCGGTGCGTCGCCGGTCTGGAGGACCCCAGCGGTGGTTCGATCGCCATCGGCGGGACGACCGTGTTCGACGCGGCCGCCGGGCTCAACGTCGCACCGAACAAGCGCAACGTGGGCCTGGTATTCCAGTCCTATGCGGTGTGGCCGCACATGACGGTGCTGGAGAACGTGTCGTTCCCGCTGCGGATGAAGCGGCGCCCCAAGGCCGAGATCCGCACCCGGGCACTGGAGACCCTGGAACTCGTCGGGCTGGCCCACCTCGCCGACAAGGGCGCCAGCCTGCTGTCCGGCGGCCAGATGCAGCGGGTCGCGCTGGCACGGAGCCTCGCGATGGAGCCGAACGTCATGCTGCTCGACGAGCCCCTGTCCAACCTGGATGCCCGGCTCCGCGAGGACCTGCGGGTGGAGCTGCGGCGGCTGCAGCTCGAGCTCGGGCTCACCTCGATCTACGTCACCCACGACCAGGGCGAGGCGCTGGCACTCGCCGACCGCATCGCGATCATGCAGCATGGGCGGATCTCGCAGCTGTCCACGCCGGTGGAGACCTACCGGAGCCCCGCGTCGGCGTCGATCGCGGAGTTCCTCGGGGTCGCGAACATCTTCCCGGTCGCCGCACCGCGGGCGGGGGAGCGGCGGCTGCGGCTGGCCGGCCACGACGTCGAGATCGCCGCCGACGCCGTCGTCCCGCCGGGCGACGACCTCAGCGTCTGCATCCGTCCCGAACACGTCCGGGTGCGGACGGAGCCGCGTGACGCGGGCCCGAACTCGTGGCCGGGCACCGTGACGGTCAGCGTCTTCCAGGGCTCCTTCATCCGGTGCTCGGTCGCGCTCGACGCCGGGCCGACGCTGGAGGCCCAGACCCAGGACGCGTCGGTCGTGCTGCGCCAGCACGACCGGGTGCACGTCGAGATCGACCCCGCCCACGTCCAGGTCCTCCCCCGGGAGGCCGGACCCGCCGCCGCGGCCCCGGGACCCGGTGCCGCCGGTGAGGCCGACCGCGCGCGTCCCGGCGACGCAGCCCCGCGGACGTCGCACGACC
>NZ_WWFY01000957.1:0-7480 GCF_009864975.1 Pseudonocardia sp. SID8383 | reverse complement strand
GGACGGCGTCGCCCGCAGCGGTCGTGCTGATCACCGCGCCATCCTGCCGAACGGCGCCGCCGCTGTCAGGTGCGCGCCGGCACCTGCCGCAGCCGGGCGACGAAACCGGCCGGGCCGCCCGCAGCGCGACGGTGGAGTCGGCGTCCGGGTCCTCGGTGGGGCTGCGGCCGGTGCCGCGCGGGTCGAACCTGACGACGGTGTGGTCGGCGGCCATCGCGTCGGCGAGCGAGCCGAAGCCCTCGGCGCCCATCGGCGAGCCGACGAGCACGAGCAGCGGGCCGGTGCCGCGGACGTCGAAGGTGACGCGGGCGTCCGGGCGGTCGAGCAGATCCGTCGTCACGACGGTCATGGGTGCCTCCTCGCGGGCGGTGTCGCGGTGCCGACCGTCGGCGGGCACCGGACTCCTCGCCGTACCGTGGGAGGCACTCCGACAGAACGGACGAAGCCCCCGTGAAGACCCGCGTCGCCCCGGTGCTGGGCGTGCTCCTCGTGCTGGCCCTGCTCGTCGGCGGTCTGGCCTGGTTCGCCGGAAGCCGCGGGTTCACCCCCGACGACCTGCGCGAGCTGGTCGACCCGCCCCCGCCGGAGCAGTGCGACCAGCCGGACCCGACGACCTCGGGCTGCCTCACCCCGTCCGCGCTGCGCCTGCACGACGCCGCCGTGGCCCGGTTCGGCGAGCCGGGCCCGTCAGCACCGGTCCGGGCGGTCACCTGCTGGTCGGAGCACGCGTGGAACCCCTCGAGCGACCACCCCGCCGGCCGGGCCTGCGACTTCTTCCCGGCCGGCTACGGCGACTTCCCCGCCGGCCAGGACCTGGAGGACGGCTGGGCCGTCGCGACCTGGCTGCGCGAGAACGCCGCCGAGCTGCGGGTCCGCTACGTGATCTGGCAGGGCCGGATCTGGTACCGCGGCACCGGGGACTCCGGGGAGGGCCGGAAGAACTGGGGCCGGCCCTACGACGGCGGCGGGGTGTACGACCCGGAGGACGCCACCGGCGGGCACTACGACCACGTCCACGTCAGCGTCCGCCGGTGAGCACCCCGCTCACAGCACGTGCTGGCCGTACATCTCCCCCAGCGGGTCGGCGATGAGCTCGATGCGCGCACCGTCGGGGTCGCGGAAGTAGACCGAGACACCGGAGTGCACCTCGTGCTCCACCCCGGCCTCGGCGAGCCGCGCGACGAGCTCGTCCCACCGCTGCGGCTCGACGCTGATCGCCATGTGGTGCAGCCCGCCGAGGACCTCGGCGTAGGGGCCGACGTCGAGGCCCGGGAAGTCGAAGAACGCGAGCAGGTTCCCGTTGCCGATGTCGAAGAAGAAGTGCGAGGACCCCGGGTAGTCCCGGTTCTCGATCAGCTCGGTGAGCGGGAAGCCGAGGACATCCTGGTAGAAGCGCACGGTCCGCTCGACATCCGAGCTGACCAGCGCGGTGTGGTGCAGGCCGCGGGCGGTCGAGGCCGGCCGCTCCCCCGCCGGCTTCAGGTGGGCGGAACGGATCCGGTCGCGGGCGGCGTCGAGGGCGGCGATGTCGGTGGGGGTGCCGGTGTCGGTCATGGCGGTCAGCCCTTCAGCAGTGAGGTGAAGTCGGGGACGTCGGCGAACAGGTCGGTGCGGGTGGCCGGCGGCCGGGCGGCGACGGCGTCGGCCAGCTCGCCCGCGGCGCGCCCGACACGGCCGTCCAGTGTGGTGCCCACCTCGGTCGCGCCCCAGTCCTCGGGTGCGGCGAACACCGCGGTCGGGACCGTCGCGGCCCGCAGGTACGCGAACAGCGGGCGCATCGCGTGCTCCAGGGCCAGCGAGTGCCGCGCCGTGCCGCCGGTCGCGGCGAGCAGCACCGGGGTGCCGGTGAGTGCGTCGCGGTCCAGGACGTCGACGAAGGTCTTGAACAGCCCGCTGTAGGACGCCGAGAAGATCGGCGTCACGGCGACGACGGCGTCCGCCGCGGCCACCGACTCCAGCACCGGCGCCAGCGCGGTGTTCGGGAAGCCGGCGACCAGGTGGTCGGCGAGGTCGCGGGCGTGCTCGCGCAGCTCCACGACCTGCACCTCGGCCCGCTCGCCCCGGTCGGCCAGTGCGGCCGTGACCGCGGCGGCGAGGCGGTCGGCCAGCAGCCGGGTCGACGACGGCGTCGACAGCCCGGCGCTGAGCACGACGATCCTGCGGGTGGTCATCACGCGACCTCCTTCTCCTGCGTCCCGGTGCTGTCGGTGCTGCCGGTGCCCGCGGCGTCGCGGGCGGCGACCAGCGAGGCGTGGGTCGGCGCGTCCGGGACGCCCGGCGCGCGCAGCGCGGCGAACTCCTTGCGCAGCACCGGCACGACCTCCTCGCCCAGCAGGTCGAGCTGCTCCAGCACGGTCTTCAGCGGCAGGCCGGCGTGGTCGATGAGGAACAGCTGGCGCTGGTAGTCACCGACGTAGTCGCGGAAGCCCAGCGTCCGCTCGATGACCTGCTGCGGGCTGCCGACGGTCAGCGGGGTCTCGCGGGTGAAGTCCTCCAGCGAGGGCCCGTGCCCGTAGACCGGGGCGTTGTCGAAGTACGGCCGGAACTCGCGCACCGCGTCCTGGCTGTTGCGGCGCATGAACACCTGCCCACCGAGGCCGACGATCGCGCGGTCGGCCGGTCCGTGACCGTGGTGCTCCCAGCGCGTGCGGTAGAACTCGACCATCCGCTTCGTGTGCGACGCCGGCCAGAAGATGTGGTTGTGGAAGAAGCCGTCGCCGTAGTAGGCGGCCTGCTCGGCGATCTCGGGGCTGCGGATCGAGCCGTGCCACACGAACGGCGCGACGCCGTCGAGCGGGCGCGGGGTCGAGGTGAAGCCCTGCAGCGGGGTACGGAAGTGCCCCTCCCAGTCGCCGACCTCGGTGTCCCACAGCTTGCGCAGCAGCGCGTAGTTCTCGACCGCCAGGTTCAGGCCCTGCCGGATGTCCTGGCCGAACCACGGGTAGACCGGGCCGGTGTTGCCGCGGCCGAGCATGAGGTCGACGCGGCCGCCCGCCATGTGCTGCAGCATCGCGAAGTCCTCGGCGATCTTCACCGGGTCGTTCGTGGTGATCAGCGTGGTCGAGGTGGACAGCTGCAGGGTCTCGGTGACGCCGGCGAGGTAGCCGAGCGTGGTGGTCGGCGACGAGGAGAAGAACGGCGGGTTGTGGTGCTCGCCGATCGCGAAGACGTCGAGCCCGACCTGTTCCGCGTGCTTCGCGATGGTCAGGACGTCCTGGATCCGCTGGGCCTCGGTCGGCGTGCGGCCGGTCGTCGGGTCCGGCGTGACGTCGCTGACCGTGAAGACTCCGAACTGCACGGCTTCCTCCTCTGCTCGTCGACGGCTCATTGGTTGATCCGTCATCTACATCCTGCGGTAACATAGATGATGAGTCAACTATTTCGCTACGATGGTGCCGTGACACGGTGGCTGGACGAGCGCGAGCAGGTGGCCTGGCGAGGGCTGCTCCGGATGCAGGCACGCCTGCAGGGCGAGCTGCACCGGCGGCTGCAGACCGGGTCGGGGCTCTCGCTCACCGACTTCGACGTGCTGGTGGCCCTGACCGACCGGCCCGACGAGCGGTGCCGGGTGCTGGAGCTGGCGACGCTGCTGGAGTGGGAGAAGAGCAGGCTCTCCCACCACCTGGCCCGGATGCAGAAACGCGGCCTCGTCGCCCGCGAGGAGTGCGACGACGACGGCCGCGGCAACTACGTCGTGCTCACCGAGCAGGGCCGCGCGGCGATCGAGGCCGCGGCACCGGGGCACGTGGAGACCGTGCGGGAGCTGGTCTTCGACGCCCTCTCCGACGACGACGTGGCCGCCCTGACCCGGATCACCGCGGCCGTGCAGGCCCGGCTCGACGGTCGCGACCCCCGCTGACCGCGTTCCGCGGAACGCGCGACGGCCCGCACCGGGCGTCGCCGGTACGGGCCGTCGTGAGCGGGACCGCGATCAGAACAGCAGGTCAGGGCACCAGGATGGCGCGGCCCCTGACCCTCCCGGCGTCGAGGTCGTCGAGCGCGGACTGGAAGTCGTCCAGGGCGTAGGTGCTGGTGTGCAGGGTGACCCGGCCGCGGGCGGCCAGCTCCATCAGGTCGCAGAGATCGTTGTAGGACCCGACCAGGTTGCCGACCACGTTCACCTCGGCCGAGATCAGATCGATCGTCGGGACGTCGACGTTCTCGCCGTAGCCGACCACGTGGTAGTCCCCGGCGCGCCGGGTCATCGCCAGGCCCTGGGCGGTGGAGCCGCCCTCGCCGACGAAGTCGATGACGGCCTCGGCGCCGTTCCCGCCGGTGAGCGACAGGACCTCGTCGACCTGCCCGCCGTCGGCGACGATCCCGTCGTCGGCGCCGATCTCCAGCGCCAGCTTCACCGCGTCCGGGTTGCGGTCGAGCACGACCAGCCGGGCCGGGGTCAGCGCCTTCAGCACCTGGATGCCGATGTGGCCGAGCCCGCCCGCCCCGATGACGACGCAGGTGTCGCGCGGACCCAGCCGGCGTGAGGCCTTGGCCGCGGCGTGGTAGGCGGTGAGACCGGCGTCGGCGAGGGCGGCGACGTCGGCGGGCTGCAGCGACGGGTCCAGCTTGACGACGCTGCGCGCCGAGGTGCGCAGGTACTCGGCGTAGCCGCCGTGGGTGTCGATGCCCGGGAACGCCGAGGCGGTGCAGTGCACGTCGTCGCCGGAGCGGCAGGCGCGGCACAGGCCGCAGGTGGCGAGCGGGTGCAGGATGACGCCGTCGCCCTCACGGACGTGGGTCACGGCCGACCCCACGGACTCGACCCAGCCCGCGTTCTCGTGGCCGATCGTGTAGGGCAGCGTCACCTGGGACTTCTCCGCCCACTGCCCCTCGAGGACGTGCAGGTCGGTGCGGCAGACCCCGGCGCCGCCGATCCGGACGACGACGTCGAACGGGTCGACGACCTCCGGCTTCGGGACCTCGGTCAGCTCCATCGGCCGGTGGTAGCCGACCACCTGTACTGCTCTCACGACACGGATCCCTTCACGGACTCGGGGTAGCGGGTCTTCAGGAGCCCGCGGCAGAAGTGGGCGTTGCCCTCGATGGAGATCCGCACCGAGCGGGCCATCCGCAGCTTCAGCGGGACCTGCTCGGCCGGGTACGGGACGCCGTCGTGGCCGACCAGGACCGGCCGGTCGCCGCCGGTGGGCAGGCCGATCGCCGCGCGGCGGCGCAGCAGGGCGTCGGTGGCCGGGCCCGCGGGCAGGTCGGCCAGGGTGACGCCGTGCAGCGACTCGGGCGTCCGGTCCGGGTCGACCCGCAGCAGCCCGGTGAGCGAGCGCTCCATCGCGGCGGTGTGCGCCTTGCGCCGGAAGGTCTCGCGCAGCTCGTCGAGGTCGGACTCGGCCTCGTGCCGGAAGGTGCCCTTGTAGCCGGCGTCGGCGGCCAGCCCGGCGTTGATGAGGTCGGAGTCGTGGTGGTCGTCGAGCTCGACCACGACCTCGCCGGTCCAGTCCAGCGCGGTGAGCACGTCCTTCGCGTCCGAGCACATCAGGTAGGCGAAGTTCGGCGCGCAGAACGCGGTGGGCAGGCGCAGGTGCACGGTGACCCGGTCGCCGTCGACGTCGAGGGAACGGACGAACTCCAGGTCGGTGATCGGCTCGTCCAGCTCGGGGTCGACGACGGCGTCGAGCGCCCGGAACGCCTGGTCCGTACGCGAGGTGCGGGCGAGGGCGGGGGCGCTCACGAGGCCACCGGGACCTCGGTCGGGGTCTCGTCGCGCAGCTGCAGCTCGGCGGGGACCTCGATGTCGTACATCGCCGCGGCGTTGAGACCCAGGATCTTCTTCTTCTGGGCGGTGGTCAGCGGCGCGTACTCGGACAGCTCGTCCGGGATCTCGAAGTCGACGAAGCGCTCGACCAGCCAGCGCGGGGTCCAGATCGCATAGTCGCTGGAGAACTGGATGCGGTCCTCGCCCAGCCAGTACAGGAGCTCGCCGATGATCTGGCCGAAGTACTTGGGCCGGGTGTGGATGAACGGCATCGCGACAGCCAGGCCGGCGTGCACGTTCGGTTCCTGGGTGGCGATCCAGCAGAAGTCCTCGAGGCGCGGCAGGCCGCAGTGCTCGACGACGAAGTTCAGGTCGGTGAAGTCGGTGGCGACCTTGTCCACGTCGGCGACGTCGAACGCGTCGCGGTCCAGCGGGCGGATGGTGGGGCCCTTGTGGATGTGGATGTTGCGGATGCCCAGCTCCTGGGCCGCCTCGAGGTACTTGTAGGACCAGTGGTCGTCGAGCTTCCAGCCGCGGGACTCGCCGTGCCACTCCGCGGTGTAGAGCTTCGCGCCCTTCAGGCCGAAGCGCTTCGCGTCCTCGCGCAGCTGCCGCAGGCCCTGCTCGCCGTTGCGGGGATCCCAGTGGTGGTTGTAGGTCAGCTTGTCCGGGTGGGCCTGGGCGAGGGCGAAGGCCTCCTCGGTCTGGCCGAACCCGTTGTCGTAGAACTCGCCCAGGTAGGCGGGCTGGAAGACGGCATGGTCGACGTGGCCGTCGGTGAACAGGTCCTTCATCAGCCGCTCGCCGCCCTGGTAGAGGTAGTCCTCGTAGGGCCAGACCTCGGACTCGGGGCTCAGGTTGCGGTGGTAGTCGTAGAAGCAGTCGATGAACTGCTTGCCGTGGATGTTGCGCTGGTTCTCCGGGCGTGCGTCCCACAGCGCCACGTGGGCGTCCACGATGAAATAGGATTCGCCGTTCTTCGAGTACATCGTTGTCCTCTCGGTCGCGGCGAGGTGGTGGGCACCCCGCGACTGCGCGGGCCGGTGGGGATCCCGCGTCGAGGGCCGAAGGTAGGAACGGCGGCGCCCCGGCGGTCGTGATCACCGTCTCAACCTGAGACGAGACGGCGTCGCGACGGCGTCGCGGATATGACACGGTCGTGAGCAGCAGGTACGAGGAGGTACGCGCGATGGGGCAGTCACTGGCTCCGGCCCGGATCTCGGCGTCCTGGGCGCGCAGCGAGACCTACGGCGCCCCCACCGAGGCGGTCGACCCGGCGTTCACCGGCGCCGTCGACGACGGCTCGCTGTTCGCCCGGTGCGGCGGCGAGGTGCTCGCCGGGCTGCACGAAGGCCTGCCGGGCGAGCCGATCTCGCTGATGCTGACCGACGCCGACGGCATCGTCGTCTCCCGGCTCTGCGACGAGCGCGGCCTGACCGACGCGCTGGACCGCACCTACCTCGCCCCCGGGTTCGCCTTCGGCGAGCGGGAGGCCGGGACCACCGGGCTCGGGCTGGCCCTGGCCGACCGGGTCCCCTCGCTGGTCCGCGGCGACGAGCACTACTGCACCGGGCTGTGGGGCTACACCTGCGCCGCCGCGCCCGTCCTCGACCCGGTCGACGGATCGCTGCTCGGCAGCATCAACCTCACCACCTGGTCGCAGCGCTCCGACGGGCTGCTGCTCGCGCTGGCGCGCACCGCGGCCGGGCAGACGTCCGCGCTGATGCTGGCGCACGGGCGCGGCGCGAGCCCCCGGCGCGCGCCGCGCGG
>NZ_WWFY01000956.1:0-7549 GCF_009864975.1 Pseudonocardia sp. SID8383 | reverse complement strand
TGGCTCCCGGGCCGCACGGCCACGGCCTCGACGTAGCCGGTGCGCAGCGCGACGCCGTCGTGCAGCAGCCTGCGGCCCACGACGGCCGCGTGCCCGACCGGGTCGTGCAGCGGACCGGCCAGCACGTGCACCCCGCCGAGCGCGTGGTCGAACGAGGCGTCGTCGAACCCGCCGGCCCCGTCGGCGTCGGCGGGGAACGCGGCGTCGAGCAGGGCACGCAGGGCACGGAGCCCGTCGCGCCCGAGATCGGCGGTGGGCAGGACGGTCAGGCGCACCCGGGCGATCTTTCCGCAGCGCCCGGCGGCGTGGTCAGAAGGTCGGGAGCATCCATCCGAGCACCGGGGTCGACTGCAGGAACACCAGCACGCACAGCACCGCGAGCAGCCCGACGCTCCACAAGATCGTCCGCCGGAACAGCTCGGACTCCCGGCCGGCGACGCCCACGGCCGTCGCCGCGATGGTGAGGTTCTGCGGACTGATCATCTTCCCGACGACGCCGCCGGAGGTGTTCGCCGCGACCATCAGGTGCGGGTCCAGGCCCGCCTGCTCGGCCGCGGTCTGCTGCAGCGTCGCGAACAGGGCGTTGGCCGAGGTGTCCGAGCCGGTGACCGCGGTGCCGAGCCAGCCGAGGATCGGCGAGAGGAACGCGAACGCCGCGCCGGTCCCGGCGATCCAGGTGCCTATGGAGATCGTCTGCCCGGACAGGTTCATCACGTAGGCCAGCGCGAGGACGGTGGCCACGGTGAGGAAGGCGAACCGCAGCTTGTACGCGGTGGCGGCGAACTCCCGGACCGCCGTCGCGGGCGTGAGCCGGTACATCACCGCGACGCCGATGCCGCAGATCAGCAGCAGCGAGCCGGGCGAGGACAGCCACTGGACGCTGTAGGTCGTGGTCGACACCGGGTCCCCGGACGCGCCGAGGACCTGTCCGTCGAGCCCCGGCCAGCCGATCTCGATGTCGGTGCCGGTCAGGAAGGTCGACACCGGGCCGACCAGCTTCGCCACCGAGAACACCACGATGATCAGCAGGTACGGCGCGAAGGCCATGAACAGCCTGCCGACCGACAGCGCCTGCGAGCGCTCGGCGAGGGTGCGCTTCTCGGTCGCGACGGACCCACCGCCGTCGCCTCCCGGGTCCTCGACGGGTGCGTCGGCGGTGCGCTCGATGCGCAGCGTCTCCGTCGCCTCGGCGCCGCCGCGCGGCTGCCAGAAGCGCAGCAGGACCACGCCGGCCGCCAGCCCGGTCAGTGAGGCGACGATGTCGGTGAGCTCGACCGAGAGGTGGGTGGCGGCCAGCCACTGGGCGACGGCGAACGCGAGACCGATGACGAGCGCCACCGGCCAGACCTGGCGCACCCCGCGCCTCCCGTCGACGAGCAGCACCAGCAGCGTCGGCACGATGAACGCGAGCACCGGGGTCTGGTGTCCGACGACGGCGCCGATCTCGTTGTACGGGATCCCGGTGAGGGTGCCCGCGGTGATGATCGGCGTGCCGACCGCGCCGAACGCGACGGGGGCGGTGTTGGCCAGCAGCACGACGACCGCCGCCCGGACCGGGGAGAACCCGAGCGCCATCAGCATGACGCCGGTGATCGCCACCGGGGCACCGAACCCGGCCAGCGCCTCGAGCAGACCACCGAAGCAGAACGCGATGATGATCGCCTGCACCCGGGGGTCGTCGGAGATCAGCCCGAAGGCGGCGCGCAGGTCCTCGAACCGGCCCGCGGCGACGGTGAGCTGGTAGAGCCAGATCGCGGTGAAGACGATCCACATGATCGGGAACAGGCCGAACACCGCTCCCTCGGTGGCCGAGAGCAGGGCCAGGTGCACCGGCATCCCGAAGGCCGCCACCGCGACCGCGACGGCGACGACGAGTGCGGCCAGCCCGGCCCAGTGCGCCTTCCAGCGCAGGGCACCCAGCGTCACGAAGATCGCCACCAGCGGGAGCAGTGCGACGAGTGCGGACAGCCAGAGACTGCCGAGTGGTTCGGGATCTTGCTGGAACACGGATCTCCCCGGGGCGCCGTCGCCGATGACGGTTGCAGCCTGTCACGGTTCGCCCGGTGCCACCGGTCCGGCGGTTATCCGGGGCGTACCGGACAGGTGACGCGAAACGAGAGCACACTGTCGTTTGAGCGGTTACCGTGGGGTGCGACGCGCCCGCCGACCCTCCGGAGGCCAGCACCATGACCGACACCGCCACGGACTTCACGCTCCCGCTGCACATGCGCCGCGACCGGTTCCTGCCCGACGCCGAGCTGGAGCGCATCCGCGACTCCGGCGACGTCCCACGGGTGCGGACCGCCTTCGGCGCCGAGGCCTACCTCGTCACCCGCTACGACGACGTGCGGCACGTGCTCGGCGACGCCGCGACCTACTCCAACGCCGGGAGCGCCGAGCTGACCCGCCCGGACGCACCGCCGCTGTCGGAGCGCGAGCAGGAGCAGATGCGGGCCGGCCAGCTGCTGCTGCAGGACCCGCCGGAGCACACCCGGCTGCGCCGCTTCCTCACCCGCGAGTTCACCCAGCGCCGGATGGCCCGCCTGGAGCCGCGGATCACCGAGATCGTCGACGAGCACCTCGACGCGCTGGAGGCCGCCGGGCCGGGTGCCGACCTGGTCTCCCTGTTCGCCCTGCCGGTGCCGTCGATGGTCATCTGCGAGCTGCTCGGGGTGCCCTACACCGACCGCGACGAGTTCACCGCCCGGTCGACGCGCCTGCTCGACGTGTCCCTGCCCGCCCGGGAGCGGCTGGCCGTGGGCCGGGAGAACCGCGCCTACATGAGCCGGCTCGTCGACGCGGCTCTGGCCGACCCGGGCGAGGACATCCTCGGGATGCTGATCCGCGAGCACGGCGAGGAGATCAGCCACGACGAGCTGGTCGGGATCGCGTCGCTGCTGCTGATCGCCGGGCACGAGACGACGTCGAACATGCTGTCGCTGGGCACCCTGGCGCTGCTGGAGGACCCGGAGCAGGCCGCGCTGCTGCGCAGCGACCCCGAGCTGGCCCGGCCCGCCGTGGAGGAGTTGCTCCGGTGGCTGTCGATCGTGCACACCGGTGTGGTCCGGGTGACGACGACCGACACCGTCCTGCGCGACACCCCGATCCCGGCGCGGTCGCTGGTGATGTGCTCGCTGCCCACCGCCAACCGCGACACCGGGTCCGGGTTCGACGACCCCGCCCGGCTCGACCTCACCCGCGGCGCGGCCGGACATGTCGCGTTCGGGCACGGTGTGCACCACTGCCTGGGTGCCCCGCTGGCCCGGATGGAGATGGCGACGGCGTTCCCGGCCCTGCTCCGCCGCTTCCCGACGCTCGCCCCGGCCGGGCCGGTCCCGCCCGAGGCCTTCCGGGCCTACCACTTCGTCTACGGCATGCACACGCTGCCGGTGACCTGGTGAGGCCGGGCGATACCGTGCAGTGATGACCGCTTCGTCGCTCGACGGCTCCCCGGCGGGCCGTCCGCTGCGCGCCGACGCCGCCCGCAACCACCGCCGGATCGTCGACACGGCGGCCGCGGCGTTCGAGTCCGACGGAGCGGACGTCCCGCTGGAGGAGATCGCGCGCCGGGCCGGGGTCGGCGTCGCGACGCTGTACCGCCGGTTCCGGACCCGCGACGTGCTGGTGCGGGCGGTGCTGGACCAGGTGTTCGTCGCGGAGATCGAGCCGACCGCGGCCGCCGGGGACGGCGACCCCTGGGCCGACCTGGCCGGGTCGCTGGGCCGGGCGGTGGAGGCGATCGCCGGACGGCGGACGATCCTGCAGCTGGCCCGTGAGGCCGGCGCGTTCGACGTCGAGTCCGCCGAGCGCTACGGCCGGACGCTGACCCGGCTGCTGGACCGGGCGCGCGAGGCCGGTGCGGTGCGTCCGGAGCTCACCCCGCGGGACCTGTCGGCGGTACTGGTCATGGCGCTGGCCGTCGCCGAGGGGTCGGACGCGGCGGAGACGGCGTCGGGCGAGGACCGCGCCCGCTACCTGGCGCTGCTGCTCGACGGGCTGCGACCGGGCAACCCGCCGCTGCCCCCGGGCTCGGAGGAGCCCTAGCAACGATCGGGGCACGGTCGCTGTCGCGGGCGACGCGGACCCGCTACGGTTCCGGTCGTCCGCTCGGCAACGGCGCCGGGCGGATCCGCACTCCACCCCCGACCCGCCCGTCGCCGGGGCTCAGCCGCCGAACCGGTCGGGGTGCAGCCGCCGGGCGAGCGTCGCGACCGCGTCGGCGTTGCGGATGCCGGGGCTGATCTCGGCGAAGGTCGTGGTGAACACCTTCCCGTCGCGTACCGCGGGGACCGTCGCGAGCGCCGGGTCGTTCCGCAGACGCTCGGCCAGCGGCTCCGCGCCCTCCGGGCCGACGTCGCGCCCGCAGCAGGCCGGGATCACGATCACGTCCGGGCTCGCCGCGACGACGCCCTCCAGGGACACGGTGCGCTGCCGGCCGGCGACGCTGTCGAACGCCTGCCGCCCGCCCGCGGCCTCGATGATCGTGGTCGCGACGTCGCCGGTGCCGAAGACCCGCAGTTCACCGGTACTGCCCGGGGAGTTCAGCATCGCCACCCGCGGACGATCGGTGACGCCGTCGAGCCGGGCGGCGACGTCGGCGACGGTGCCGCGCATGCCGGCGACGACCTGCGCGGCCCGGTCCCCGGCGCCCAGCAGGCGCCCGAGGTCGGTGAGGTCGCGTTCGACGCCGGCGAAGGACACGTCGTTGTCGCCGATGCTCTGCTGGTCGCCGCCGTCGGCGGTCGGGCAGTAGGCGCTGAACAGGAAGGTCTCCGTGCCGGTGGCACCGAGCTCGGCGCGGGTGCCGAGACCCTCCCGGGTGAAGGCACCGGTGAAGCCGGAGACGACGAGGTCCGGGTCGACCCGCAGCACCTCCTCGCGCGACGGGTACTCCTCGGGCCAGTAGTCCTGCGGCCGGAAGTCCGGGTCGAGCTGTGCCGGCAGCGGATTGTCCAGGTAGGCCGCGCCGACCAGCCGGTCCCCCGCCCCGAGCGCGAGGACGGCCTCGATGCCGTTCTGGAACATCGCGACGACCCGCTCCGGGCGCTGCACGGGCACATCGACGCCGCAGTTGACGACCGCGTCGGCGGCGGGGCCCGTGCCGTGGTCGCCGTGCCCGGCGGGTGCCGCGACCGGGTCACCCGCGCCGCACCCCGCGAGGAGCACCAGTCCGGCGAGCAGCGGCGCCCAGCGGCGCGGGTTCCCGATCACCGCGACAGCATAGCCACGACACCTGAGTGACTCTTCAGATGTGCGGCTCTCGTCACGGCACGGTCCCCGCGCCGCCCGGCGTCAGAGCGCGTGCTGCAGGCGCTCCGCGAGCAGCCCCACGAACCGGGACGGGTCGGCGAGCTCGCCGCCCTCGGCCAACAGCGCCATGCCGTGCAGCAGCTCGACGGTGCCGCTCTCGTCCTTCCCCGCGGCGCGGGCGTCGCGCAGCCCGGTGACCAGCGGATGCGACGGGTTGAGCTCGAGGATCCGCTTCACCTTCGGCGGCTCCTGCCCCATCGCCCGGTACATCTTCTCCAGGGTCGGGGTCATGTCGAACTCGTCGCCGACGAGGACGGCCGGGGAGGTGGTGAGCCGGGTGGAGAGCCGGACCTCCTTGACGTCCTCGGTCAGCACCGCGGCCATCCAGGTGCAGAGGTCGGCGAACTCGGTCTGCTTCGCCGCCGCCTCCTCCTTCTCCTCGTCGGTCTGCAGGTCCACCTGGCCCTTGGCGATGGAGCGCAGCGGGGTGCCGTCGAAGCCGTCGACGGCGTCGACCCACACCTCGTCGACCGGGTCGGTGAGCAGCAGGACCTCGTAGCCCTTGTCCCGGAACGCCTCCATGTGCGGGGAGGCCTCGATCGCGGTCCGCGAGTCCCCGGTCATGTAGTAGATCGCGTCCTGGCCCTCGCGCATCCGCTCCGTGTAGGCGGCGAGCGAGGTCGGCGCGTCGGCGTCGTGGGTGGTCGCGAACGCCGAGACCCCGAGGATGGTGTCGCGGTTGTCGGCGTCGGACAGCAGTCCCTCCTTGAGCGCCCGGCCGCACTGCTCCCAGAAGGTCGCGTACTTCTCCGGCTCGTTGTCGCGCAGCGAGCCGAGCACCGACAGCACCTTCTTCACCAGGCGCCTGCGGATCGCCGAGATCTGGCGGTCCTGCTGGAGGATCTCGCGCGACACGTTCAGCGAGAGGTCCGCGGCGTCGACGACGCCCTTGACGAACCGCAGGTACTCGGGGACGAGCGCCTCGCAGTCGTCCATGATGAACACGCGCCGGACGTAGAGCTGGACGCCGCGGCGGGCGTCGCGCATGTGGAGGTCCATCGGCGCGACCTTCGGCAGGAACAGCAGCGCCTGGTACTCGAAGGTGCCCTCGGCGGCGAGCCGGATCGTCTCCAGCGGCTCCTGCCAGTCGTGGCTGACGTGCCGGTAGAACTCGGCGTACTCCTCCTCGGTCACGTCCTTCTGCGGGCGGGCCCACAGCGCCTTCATCGAGTTCAGCGTCTCGGGCGCAGCGTCGTCCGCGTCCCCCGCCGTGCCGGTTCCGGGAGGCATCCGGACCGGCCAGGTGATGAAGTCGGAGTAGGTCTTCACGATGCGCCGCAGCACCGAGGGGTCGGCGTAGTCGTGCAGCTGGTCCTCGGCGTCGGACGCCTTGAGGTGCAGGGTGACCGCGGTGCCCTGCGGGGCGTCGGCGACGGGCTCGATCGTGTAGGTGCCCTCACCGTCGGAGGTCCACCGCACGCCCTCGCCCGCGCCGGCCTTGCGGGTCACGAGCTCGACGCGGTCGGCGACCATGAACGAGGAGTAGAAGCCGACGCCGAACTGGCCGATCAGCTCCTGGCGGGCGTCGTCGCCGGCCTCCCGGAGCTTCGCGAGCAGCTCCGCCGTGCCCGACCTCGCGATGGTGCCGATCAGGTCGACGACCTCGTCGCGGGTCATCCCGATGCCGTTGTCGCGGACGGTGAGGGTGCGCGCCCCGGCGTCCGGCACGAGCTCGACGTGCAGGTCCTCGGTGTCGGCGCCCAGGTCCTTGTCCTGGTAGGCGGCGAGGCGCAGCTTGTCCAGCGCGTCGGAGGCGTTGGAGATCAGCTCGCGCAGGAAGACGTCCTTGTTCGAGTAGATCGAATGGATCATCAACCGCAGCAGCTGCCGGGCCTCGGCCTGGAACTCGATCGTCTCCCCGCCCGTCGTGTCGGAGTCGATCGTCTCGCTGGTCGACGGATCCGTGCTCACGTCAGTCGTCCTCTCTGGGTCGTCACGCTGGTGCGGTCGCGATTGTGCCGAACGGCGAGCGGCCGCGCGCCCGGTGCCCGACCCCTGCGCCGTCGTCGCCGGTGCGGTGACCGGTACCGTCGCCGCAGGAAACCCCCGAACCGGACGGATCACCCTCGTGCGCACGACCCGCAGCCCGGCCCGCCGCCTCGTCGCGGTGCTGCTGCTGTCGCTGGTCGCGGCGCTCGCCCCGATCGCCGGGTCGCTGACCGACGAGGCCGTCCCGGCCACGGCGGCGGCCTCGGTCGGGCAGGACGTCGCGCCCGCCGAGGCGCCCCGGCCCGCACTG
>NZ_WWFY01000955.1:0-10829 GCF_009864975.1 Pseudonocardia sp. SID8383 | reverse complement strand
TCCGGCACGCCCGGCCCGGGCACGACCGGGCTCACCGGACGGCCACCGGGTGGGGTCTGCGTGGTCCGGCCGCGGACGGTGCCCGACGGCGGCTGCGGGACCCGGCCGCCGTGCGTGCGGGGCGGATTCGCGGTGCGCTGACGGGGCAGCCGCGGGGCGTCGGGGGCGACCACCGGGCGACCGGTGCCGGGTCGGGGAGCGGACGGCTGGGCGGGAGGACGGGCCGGGCTCGGGACGCCACGAGGGGCGTCGCCGAAGCCGGGCTCCGGGGGGCGCTGGTGCGGCATGGCTCCTTGCAGTGATCGTCGGTGCGGCGGCTCGCCCCGGGGGAACGTCCGGGAGGCCACGATTGCGCCGGACGATCACCCGAAGTGGTGACCTTCACACGACCGAGCAAAGGTCACGGGAAGATCACGATTCTAGCGCTACGAGGTGTCAGAGCCCGTCACCGGGGGTGACGGATGCCCGGGTGATCGGCCGGCAGCGCCGTACGCAGCAACGGCCACGACACGAGCACGCTCAGCCCGACCAGCACCGGGCTCAGCACGGTCCGCGCGACACCCAGGAGCACGACCTGGTCGGCCGCCCACAACGGGAGGAACACCGACAGCCGTAGGACGTACTGCGCCACCCACGCCCAGGACGCCCGCTGGTACCCGCGGAGCAGGTCCGGGTCGCGCCGCCACCTCGTGCGCTGTCCCAGCAGCCCGCCGACGACGACCCCCAGCAGCGGCCACCGCACGACGATCGAGATCGCCCAGGCCAGCGCGCTGCCGACGTTGGACACGATCTGGACCAGGAAGAAGTCCGACGCCCGCCCGGTCACCAGCGCGATCCCGGCCGCGACGACGACCCCGGCCAGCCCGAACAGCACCGCCCGCGGCCGGCGGCCGCGGTACAGCCGCCACCCTGCCACCGCGGCCCCCGCGACGATCGCCGCGCCGGCCCCCCAGTTGATCGGGAACGCCGACCCCGCCGCCCCCGCGACCACCCAGGCGAGCACGAACGCGACCACCGGTATCGAGGCGTCCACGGCACCGGCCCGGCCACCGAGCAGTTCGGCGAGCTTCGGGTCCTCCCGGGATGCGGTGTGCGGAGCGCGATCGGACGTCACCCCGCTGAGGGTGCCCTATCCCGCACGCAGGGTCGACGGGATCCGATTGGCGGACAGCCCGGAACAGGGTGATCATCGGCGTAACGCCGGACATCGTTGCGGTGAACAACAGACAAGGCACGCGGAGGACCGGGGACGAGAGGGGGCCGTGCCGATGCACCAGCAGACGCACGCACACCACCGGAGCTACGTCGCGATCGGCGACAGTTTCACCGAGGGTCTCGACGACCTCACCCCCGACGGCCGGGCCCGCGGCTGGGCCGACCGCGTCGCCGAGACCCTCGCCCACCGCCGCCCGGGCTTCGGCTACGCCAACCTCGCCGTGCGCGGGAAGGTCCTCGACGAGATCGTCGCCGAGCAGCTCCCGGTCGCCGAACGGATGCGCCCCGACCTGATCACCTTCTGCGCGGGCGGCAACGACATCATCGGCTGGTCCTGCGACGTCGACGACCTCGCCGCCCGCTTCGACGCCGCGCTCGGCAGGCTGGTCGCAACCGGCGCCGAGGTGCTCATCTTCACCGGCTTCGACCTGCGCCGGATGCACCCGTTCATCCGCAGGCTGCGCGGCCGGATCGCCTGCTACAACGAGGACATGCGGGCCGCCGCCGAACGGCACGGCTGCCGCGTCGTCGACCTGTGGGCGATGGAGTGCCTCGCCGACCCGCGGGCCTGGGGGCCGGACCGGCTGCACCTGGTCCCGCACGCGCACGAGCGGGTCGCCTGGCGGGTGCTGGAGACCCTCGGCGAGCAGGCCCCGGACTGGCGCGGGCCGTGGCCGGAGCCCGAGGGCGGGCCGACCCCCTGGACCGCGCGCCAGGCCGAGGACCTGCGGTGGGTCACCCACCACGTGATGCCGTACCTGCGCAAGCGGCTGCGCGGCACGCACACGTGGGACGGCTACCGGCCCAAGCGTCCGGAGCTCTTACCCCTCCAGGACGCCTGAGCGCGGACGCTCAGCGGACCGGGGACCGGTCCCGGGCCGCGATGTGGGACGGACGTGGCCGCGGGGCCGAGAACGGCGCCACGCACTCGTTCTCGACGCTGTTGAACACCAGGAAGATGTTCGACCGCGGGTACGGGGTGATGTTGTCGCCCGACCCGTGCATGCAGTTGGAGTCGAAGAACGTGGCGCCGCCCGCCTCGCCGGTCATCATCGCGATGCCGTGCCGCTGGGCCAGCTTGGAGATGGACTCCGCGTCCGGGGTGCCGATCTCCTGCTCCTTCAGCGACGTCAGGTGGTAGTCCTCCGGGGTCTCCCCGACGCACGACACGAAGGTCCGGTGCGACCCCGGCATGATCATCAGGCAGCCGTTGAACGGGTGGTTGTCGGTCAGCGAGATCGAGCAGCTGACCGCACGCGGGCTGGGCATCCCGTCCTCGGCGTGCCAGGTCTCGAAGTCGGAGTGCCAGAAGAACCCCCCGCCACCGAGCCCGGGCTTGTAGTTGATCCGGCTCTGGTGCACGTACACGTCGGAGCCGAGGATCTGGCGGGCCCGGGAGAGCACCCGCTCATCGCGCACCAGCCGGCCGATCGCCTCGGAGATCCGGTGGACCTCGAAGATCGAGCGGACCTCGTCCGAGGACTTCTCGACGATGCAGCGCTCATCGGCGCGGACCCCGGGATCGTGGGCGAGCCGGTCCAGCTCGGCCTGGTACTCCACGATCTCGTCGGCCGTCAGCAGGCCCGGCACCTGCACGAAGCCGTCGCGCTCGTGCGCCTCCAGCTCCTGGGCGCCGAACATGCCGGCGCTCGCCTTCGAGCCCCACACGGTGGGCTCGGCGCGGTCGATGAAGGCGGGGGTGTTCGAGACGCGCGTGGGGTAGCGGTCCCCGGCTCCACGCACGAGACGCGGTTCGTCGTTGCCGACCAGTGCGGTCATGGACCCTCCTGTGAGTCGCTGTGGGTTCGGTGTCCCTTCGGATGGACGTCGTGTGAACGACCGCGAGGGGCGTTCCCGCTGTCACACAGCGGAAACACCCCTCGCGGTGTCGATCCCGGTACGGAGCCCTCAGTCCTCCGTGACCAGCGGGTACACACCGTTCTCGTCGTGCACCTCACGACCGGTCACCGGCGGGTTGAACACACACACGCAGGTGATCTCGGTCTTCGGGCGGAGCTGGTGCTTCTCGTTGCCGTTCAGCACGTAGATCGAGCCCGGCTTGAGCTGGTACGTGACGTCGTTGTCCTTGTCGTACAGCTCGCCCTCACCGGAGGTGATGAAGACGGCCTCGATGTGGTTCGCGTACCAGAAGTCGTTGATCGTCCCGGCCTTCAGCGTGGTCTCGTGGACCGAGAACCCCACCTTGTCGTTGGCCAGGACGATGCGCTTGCTGCGCCACTGCTGGTCCTCGGAGACCACGTCACGCTCGGTGTCGGTGATCTCGTCGATGGTGCGGACGATCATGGTTGTGGATCAGCTCCCGATGACGGTCTTGACGGACTCGCCGATGATCGCAAGACCTTCGTCGAGCTCGTCGTCGGTGGTCGTGAGCGGCGCCAGGAGCTTGAGCACCTCGTCGTTCGGACCGGCGGTCTCCAGCAGCAGCCGCTGCTCGAAGGCCTTCGAGGCCACCTTCTCGGCGAGCCCCTCCCCCTCGAACTGGATGCCCCGCGCCATCCCACGACCCTTGGTGAACATCTCGGTGCCCTGGTTGTCACCGATGATCTTGTTGAAGGCCTCCTCGACCTTCTCGCCCTTGCGCAGCGTCTCCTTCTCCAGCGTGTCGTCGGTCCACCAGTTGCGCAGCGTGTGCGTGGCGGTGACGAACGCGGGGTTGTTGCCGCGGAAGGTGCCGTTGTGCTCGCCCGGGCCCCACTGGTCGTACTCGGGCTTGATCAGCACGAGCGCCATCGGGAGGCCGTAGCCGGAGATGGACTTCGAGATCGTGACGATGTCGGGCTCGATGCCCGCGATCTCGAAGGAGAAGAACGGGCCGGTCCGGCCGCAGCCCATCTGCACGTCGTCGACGATCATCAGGATGCCCTTGCGGGTGCAGAGGTCCCGCAGACCCTGCAGCCACTCGATGCGCGCCGGGTTGAGGCCGCCCTCGCCCTGCACGGTCTCGACGATGACCGCGCCCGGCTCGTTGAGGCTGGAGCCGGTGTCGTCGAGGACCTTCTCGAACCACAGGAAGTCGGGCATCTTGCCGTCGAAGTAGTTGTCGAACGGCATCGGCGTCGAGTGGACCAGCGGGATGCCGGCACCGCCGCGCTTCATCGAGTTGCCGGTGACCGACAGGGCGCCCAGCGTCATGCCGTGGAAGGCGTTCGTGAAGTTGATCAGCGCCTCCCGGCCGCTGATCTTGCGCGCGAGCTTCAGCGCCGACTCGACGGCGTTGGCGCCGGTCGGGCCGGGGAACTGCACCTTGTACTCCAGGCCACGCGGCTTGAGGATGATGTCCTCGAACGTGGTCAGGAACTCGCCCTTGGCCGAGGTGTACATGTCCAGCCCGTGGGTGATGCCGTCACGGGTCAGGTACTCGATCAGCGGCTTCTTGAGCACCTCGGGGTTGTGCCCGTAGTTCAGGGCGCCCGCGCCACCGAAGAAGTCGAGGTAGGAGTGGCCGTCGACGTCGGTCAGACGGCTGCCCTTCGCCGTGTCGAAGACGACGGGCCAGTTGCGGCAGTAGCTCCGGACCTGGGACTCGAGATCCTCGAAAACGGTCATGTGTTCCCACCCTTGTCTGCTGCGATCGGGCCGATGAGATAGAGGTTCTCCGGCTCGTGCTCGTCACCGAGCAGGTCCGGACCGAAGAGGTCCTCCCGCTCGATCGTCATGTCGTGGCGCTCCGCGAACTTCGTGAACAGGCGGATCGAGGAGGCGTTGTCCGGCGTGATGGTGGTCTCCATCCGCTCGGCGCCCGCCTGGTCCCAGACGGCATCCAGCATCCGGCCGGCGAGCCCCGCACCGCGTGCCACCGGATCGACGCACACCTGCCAGATGAGCAGGGCGCCGTTCTCGGGGCGCAGGTAGCCGGTCGCGTAGCCGACGGCGCGACCGTCGTCGCGCCGGGCGATGACCGAGGTGCGCGCGAAGTCGCGGCACCACAGGATGTAGGCGTAACGGGAGTTCGCGTCCAGCGTCCGCGCCTCCACCGCCAGCCGCCACATGTCCACCCCGTCGGCCGGGACCGGGGAGCCGATCTCGTACGAATGGTCACCGTCGGCGTCGGCCGCCGGGGCGGGTGCGCCGGTCGCGGCGTCCCCGTCCGGAGCCGTGGACGCCCGAGGAGGAGCCTGTTCGGGAGCGGTCATGACTGACTAGGTTAGTGCCGCCCGGCGTAGGTCGCAGCCGCTGACGACCGGCGGCCGACCTCGACGCCATGATCGACGTGACCGGCGCCACAGAATGATCCGGAACCATGCGACCGGGTGTCCGCCCAGGAAGACACCGTGATCACCGGCCCGTCCGGCGGGCCCCGGAACGAACCGGCCGGACCCGTCGAGGGCACGGACGTGGCCCTCGCCACGCTCCGCGACCACCCGCCCGCAGGTTCGGCCAATCGTGCGGATGCACTTGCATCTGCACCGCTGCGGGGTGAGGATGGTTATTCCGTCGAATCGTGCCCGGAGGAGCTGCCGTGTCGGTGACACCCGCCAGTACGCGCCCCGTGGCCGTGGCGACCGCGCCGGTTGAGGAGCAGACCGTCACGGTCACCTGCGCCCGCGACAGCCGCAGCCACGTCGTGGCGCAGGCGGTGCTGGCCGACTCGCTCACCGCCGGAACCGGACACTGCACCGCGCTCTGCGGGCACGTGGTGCTGCCGGCGTCGCTGGCCTCCCCACCCGGGGACGGCTGCCTGCTGTGTGCCGAGACCTCCGGGGCCGGGCGTCGCGCCCGCCGCCGCGGACGGATCGGTTTCGGGCGTTCGGCCCGCGCCGCCTCCTGAGCGCCGCCGCCGACCGCCGACCACACAGCCGGTCCGTTCCCCCACCGCCGGCCGGGCCCCGACCCGCGCCGGTGGCTCTCCCTCACCCGCCACCGGTTCGGTCCCGCCGACGGATCAGCGCCCGCCGGACACGTCCAGCACGGCGCCGGTGACGTAGCTGGCCTCGTCCGACAGGAGCCAGGCGATCGCCGTCGCCACCTCGTCGGGGTGGCCGGCACGGCCCATCGGGATCGACGGCGCCATCCGCTCGATCCGCCCCGGCTCACCGGCCCGCGCGTGGAAGTCGGTGTCGAGCAGGCCCGGCCGTACGGCCGCCACCCGGATCCCGTCCGCGGCGACCTCCTTCGCGAGCCCGACGACGAGGGCCTCGACCCCGGCCTTCGCCGCCGCGTAGTCGTTCCACTCGTCGGGCGAGCCGAGCACCGCCGCGCGGGAGGTGATGTGCACGAGCACCCCGCCCGCTCCGCCGTAGCGGGTGGACATGCGGTGCACCGCCTCGCGCGAGCACAGCAGCGCCGCCCGCAGGTTGAGCGCGAGGACCTCGTCGATCCGTGCGTCGCTCATGTCCTCCAGGCGCTGCCGCGAGGGGGCGCCACCGGCGTTCGCGACCACTCCGGTCAGCGGCGACGGCATGGCGGCCGCCGCGTCGAACAGCTGCTCGACGCCCTCGGTGCGGGTGACGTCCGCGGCGACCGCGTCGGCGTGCACCCCGGCGGCCCGGCACTCCGCGACCACCGCCGCGGCGTCCTCGGGCGAGGCCCGGTGCCCGACGAGGACGTCCTGGCCGCGGCCGGCCAGGAGCCGGGCGGTGGCCGCGCCGACCCCCCGGCTGGCCCCCGTCACGAGCACCGTCATGCGTGGTCCGTCATGCCTGGTCCGTCATCCGTGGTCCGTCCTGTGGGCGGCCGTCAGGCCCGCTGGGTCTCGGGGCCGGGCTCCGGACGGGTGGCGCCCTCCGGCTGCCGGGTGCCCGGCTCCCGGACCTCGGTGTCGGCCCGGGTCGCGCCGCCGGGACCGATCTCCCCGGGGCGTCCGTCGTCGTCGCGCAGGCCGCGCATCTCGCTCTTCAGGATGCGGCTGGACCGGCCGACCGACCGCGCCATCTCCGGCAGCTTCTTCGCGCCGAACAGCAGGACCAGAACGACCAGCACGATCAACCAGTGGGTGGGGCTCATAGCGCCCATGACAGCCTCCTCGCTCGTCGACCGGATCAACGAACCATCCTCCGCCGGGGTTCTCCCGCGCAAGAACAGCCTCCCACGGCGCACGGAAACTGATCGCTCGGTCACTCACCGTTGATCCGGCGGCCTCGAACGGGTTTGGATGACGGTGACACCGTGGGCGGCACCGGCGCTGCCCGGGGACGAAGGAGCTGATCCGTGCAGCCGACCGCACTCGCGGCCCCGCAGGAGCTCGACCCGGTCGACCTGACCCGCTACCCGGTGCACGAACCGGGCTCGTCCGGGTGGGAGGACGCGGTCCGGCGGGCCCGCGCCCAGCTCGCCGCCGACGGCTGCGCGGTGCTCCCCGGGTTCGTCCGGGCGTCGTGGCGGGACCGGCTGCGGACCGAGGGCGAGGCGGTCGCCCCGCTGGCGCACTACGAGACCGCCGTGGTGAACGTCTACAACACCGACCCCGACCCCGCGCTGCCCGCCGACCACCCGGCGCGGGTACCGATGGAGCGGGGCAACGCCTTCGTCGCGCGCGACCGGATCCCGGCCGCCGCGCTGATCCACCGCCTGTACCCGCAGCCCGCGTTCCGCGCGTTCCTCGCCGCGTGCACCGGCGTGTCCGAGCTGTACGAGCTGGCCGACCCACTGGCCGGGCTGTGCCTCAACGTCGTCGGCGACGGCCGATCGCACCCGTGGCACTTCGACACCAACGAGATCGCGATCAGCCTGCTCACCCGCGCCCCGGAGGTCGGTGGGGTATTCGAGTACTGCCCGGACATCCGCAGCACGACGTCGGAGAACACCGGCGACGTCGCGGAGGTCCTGCAGGGGCGGGGCGGTGACCGGGTCCGGCGGCTGGTGCTGCGCCCCGGTGACCTGCAGCTGTTCCGCGGCCGGTACTCGCTGCACCGGGTGACCGAGGTGCGCGGCGACACCGCCCGGCACACGGCGATCTTCTCCTACAGCACGCGCACCGGGGTGGTCGGCAGCGCGGTCCGCACCCGCCAGCTGTTCGGGAGGACACTGTCCGAACACGGGGGGTCGCGTACCGTGCGTGTCGACGGGCTGCTGGACTGACGCCCGTGACCACCACGTTCGCGGCCGATGACGACCTGCCGAAGGTGCCGCTCCCGACCCTGTCCGCCTCGGTCGACCGGTTCCTGGAGTGGTGCGCCCCGCTGCTCACCCCCGACGAGTACGCCCGCACCGAGACCGCCGCCCGAGAGCTGCTCGCCGAGGGCGGCCCCGCGTCGGTGCTCCAGGCCGATCTCGAGCGCTTCGACGCCGGCGCCCACAGCTGGCTGGACGCGTTCTGGCCGTCGCGCTACCTGGGCCGGCGCGACCGGATCGCGCTCAACGCGAACTTCTTCTTCCTGTTCGGGCCGGGATCGACCACGGACCCGTGCGAGCGGGCCGCGCAGCTCACCGTCGCCGCCCTGGGGCACAAGGCCGATCTCGACGCCGGGACGTTCCCGCCGCTGGTCAACCGCGACGTGGCTCAGTCGATGGACCAGAGCCGCCACATCTTCTCCACCACCCGCATCCCGGGCGACCCCCAGGACACCGTCCGCACCCCCTACAGCGACGACTGGCCGGGTCCGTCCACCGAGCGGCACGTCGTGGTGCTGCACCGCGGCCGGATCCACCGCCTCGACGTGATCGGCGAGGACGGGGCGGCGCACACCGCCGGGGAGATCGCGGACGCGCTGCGGGAGATCCGCGAGACCCACCCCGAGCGGGCCGCCACCGGCGACGCGGTCGGCGCGCTGACGACCCTGGCCCGGGCCGAGTGGGCCGCGGTGCGGGACCGGCTGACCGGGCTGGATCCGGCCAACGCCGAGGCCGTCGACCTGGTGGAGCGGGCACTGCTCGCGGTCTGTCTGGACGAGACCGACCCCGCCGACGAGGAGTCCGCCGCGCGGACCCTGCTGGCGGGGGACTCCGGCGACCGTTGGTTCGACAAGGCGCTGTCGATCGTCGTGCTCGCCGACGGCACCGCCGGGGTCAACATCGAGCACTGCGAGCTCGACGGCACCACCGTCCTCACCCTGGTCGACGCGATGTTCGCCGACCCGCTGCAGGTGCACGCCGAGCGGATCGGGGCCCGTCCGCAGGGCGTCCCGTCGCACGCCGAGCTGCGGTTCGTCCTCGACGACGACCTGCGCGCCACCGTGGCCCGCGCGCACGACGAGTTCTCCGCGTTCCTCGACGCCACCGCCACCGAGCTCGTCGCCTTCGACGACTTCGGCGCGCGCGACGCGAAGGCCCTGAAGTGCTCCCCGGACGCCTTCGTGCAGGCCTGCTACCAGGTCGCGCACCGGCGGGCCAAGGGTGTCACCGGGGCCACCTACGAGTCGATCGCGACCCGGCAGTTCCGGCGCGGACGCACCGAGGCGATGCGGGTGATCACGCCGGAGATGGTGACCTTCGTCGACGCCATGGGGGACCCGCAGGCCTCCGACGCCGACAAGGTCGACACCTTCCGGGCCGCCGCCGCGGCGCACGGCGCCCGCGCGAAGCAGTGCCAGCAGGGCGACGCGCCCGAGCAGCACCTGTGGGAGCTGGACTGGATCCGGCGCCGTCGCGGGGCGGAGCTGGGCGTCACCGAGCAGCTGGCGGTGTTCGACTCCCCCGGCTGGACGATCATGCGCGACGACTGGCTGTCGACCAGCTCCGCGCCGTCGGACAACATCCGGTACTTCGGGTTCGGCTCGACCAGCTCGCGCTGCATCGGGGTGGCCTACGTGCTGCTGCCCGACCGCTTCCACGTGCACCTGTCCACCCCGGCCGACCAGGCCGAGGGGATGCACGCCTTCGCCCGGGAGCTGCGGACGGCGGTGACCGAGCTGCGGAACCTGCTTGCCTGAGCGGGTTCACTGGTGGGATGGAGCGCGTCCTCGTCACCGGCAGTTCCGGCCACCTCGGTGAGGCGCTGGTCCGCACGCTGGCCGGCGACGGGGTGCCCGTCGTCGGTCTGGACCGGCGGCCCTCGCCGTGGACTGCGGTCGTCGCGTCGCTGACCGACCGCGACGCCCTGCGGTCGGCGCTGCGCGGGGTCAGCCACGTGCTGCACACCGCGACGCTGCACAAGCCGCACGTCGGCTCCCACAGCAGGCAGGACTTCGTCGGCACGAACGTGTCGGGCACGCTGGCGGTGCTGGAGGAGTCCGCCGCCGCGGGGGTGCGGGGCGTGGTGTTCACGTCCTCGACCAGCGCGTTCGGCCGCGCGCTGACCCCGGCGCCGGGCGGGCCCGCGACCTGGATCGACGAGACCGTGGTGCCGCGGGTGCGCAACGTCTACGGCGCCACGAAGACCGCCGCCGAGGACCTGTGCGAGCTGGCCGCGCTGGACCCGGGGCTGCCGGTGGTGGTGCTGCGGACCTCGCGGTTCTTCCCCGAGGCCGACGACCGCGACGAGGTCCGCGCCGTCCACGACGACACCACGCTCAAACTGGTGGAGTTCTGCCACCGGCGGGTCGACGTCGCCGACGTCGTGTCCGCGCACCTGGCCGCGGCCCGGCGGGCGCCCGAGCTCGGGTTCGCCCGCTACGTGGTCAGCGCACCGCCGCCGTTCCACCGGTCAGACCTCGCCGAGCTGGGCCGCGACCCGGCCGCGGTGCTGGAGCGGCGGGCCCCGGCCCTCGCCGCGCTGC
>NZ_WWFY01000954.1:0-14894 GCF_009864975.1 Pseudonocardia sp. SID8383 | reverse complement strand
GAACTCCTGCGGGGTGAACGACGGGGCCGCCGCCGTCGCGCTGGTGCCGGAGTGGCGACGCCGGGAGCTGGGCGTGCCCGGCCTCGCGCTGGTCTCGGCCGCCACCCGGGGCTGCTCCCCGGCCGACCTCGGTCTCGGCGCCGTCCCCGCCCTCGCCGCGCTCCGCGACCGGCCGAAGTCCCCGGACGCCGTCGAGTTCACCGAGGCGTTCGCCGGGCAGGCGCTGGCCTGCCTCGACGCGGCCGGGATCGACGAGCACCGGGTGAGCCCGGACGGCGGCGCGATCGCGCTCGGCCACCCCTGGGGCGCCTCCGGCGCGGTGCTGGTCGTGCGGCTGTTCCACCGGCTCGTCGTGCAGGGCCGCGGCGAGACCGGGATCGCGGCGCTGTCCTCCGGCGGCGGCCTCGGCGTCGCGACGAGCTGGCGGGTGGTCCGGTGATCGAGTTCGAGGCGGTCGGGCACCGCTACGGCGAGCGCACCGTCCTCGACGGCGTCACCCTCACCCTCGCCGAGCCCCGGGTCGCGCTGGTCGGCGCGAACGGCTCCGGCAAGTCCACGCTGGCCCGGACCGTGAACGGGCTCGTCGCACCGAGCTCGGGCAGCGTCCGCGTCGACGGCCGCGACCCCGCCCGCGACGGTGCCGCCGTCCGCCGCCGGGTCGGGTTCGTCTTCAGCGACCCCGACTCCCAGATCGTCATGCCAACCGCCGGTGAGGACGTCGCGTTCTCGCTGCGCCGGACCGTGCGCGACCGGGCCGAGCGCGCCCGGCTCGCCGCGGAGACGCTCGCCGGGTTCGGGCTGGGCGACCACGTCGAGCACCCCGCGCACCAGCTCTCCGGCGGGCAGAAGCAGCTGCTCGCGCTGGCCGCGGTGCTCGTGCTGGATCCGGACGTGCTGGTCTGCGACGAGCCGACCACCCTGCTCGACCTGCGCAACAAGCGCGCCTTCGCCGACCGGCTCGCCGGGCTGCGCCAGCAGGTCCTGCTCGCCACGCACGACCTGGACCTGCTGACGGGCTTCGACCGCGTCGTCGTCCTCGACGGCGGGCGGGTCGTCGCCGACGACGAGCCCGGTCCGGCCGTCGCGTACTACCGCAGGCTCTGCGGCTCGTGACCCCGCTGGGGCTCTACGCGCCCGGTGACAGCCTGCTGCACCGGGCGCCCGCCGGGCCGTCGCTGCTCGTGGTGCTGGCCCTCGCGGTCGGGGCGGTGCTCACCGAGGACCCGCGGGTGCTCGGCGGGCTGTGCCTGGCCGTCGCCGCCGGCTACCTGGTCGCCCGGATCCCGTGGCACCGGGCCCGGCCGGTGCTGCGCACGCTGGTGCTGCTGGCCGTGCTGCTCGGGGCGGTCCAGTGGTGGCTGCTCGGGCCGGAACGGACGCTGGTGATCGTGCTCCGGCTGGTCGCCGCGATGGGCGCGGCGACCCTGTTCACCCTCACCACCCGGGTGGACGACCTGGTCGGCGCCGTGGAGCGGAGACTCGGCCCGCTGCGCCGGTTCGGTCTCGCACCCGAACGCCTCGGCCTTCTCGTCGGGCTGACGGTGCAGTCGATCGGGACGCTGTCCGGCATCGCGGGGCAGGTCCGGGCCGCGGCGAAGGCGCGCGGGGCGGACCGCTCCCCGACGGCGTTCGCGGTGCCGTTCCTGGTACGGACGCTGCGACACGCGGACGCGCTCGGGGAGGCACTCGCCGCGCGCGGGTGGGGCGACGACGAACCCGACGACCGACCCGGATCCCGAAGGATGGACTAAGCTGGACCAGGTCCGACGGACGGAGGCACCGTGACCGCCGAGTTCAACATCCACGAGGCCAAGACCCACCTGTCCCGACTGCTGGAGCGCGTCGCCGCGGGCGAACAGATCGTCATCTCGCGCGCCGGCACGCCCGTGGCGGACCTGGTGCCGCACCAGCGCCGGACCGTGCGCCTGGGCGGGCTCCGCGACCGCGTCCGTTACGACGACGCCGACTTCGTGGGCGTCGACCAGGACATCCAGGCCATGTTCTACGGCGACGATGCTGCTCCTCGATAGCCAGGCCCTGCTGTGGGTCCTCACCGACAGCGAACGGCTCGGCCCGAAGGCGCGCGAGATCATCGGGACCGCGACCGCGGTCCACGTCTCGGCGGCATCGGTCTGGGAACTCACCATCAAGGCCATGCTGGGGAAGCTCGACGTCCCGGCCGGGCTCCCGGAGCTGCTGGAGGAGCAGGGGTTGGTCGTCCTGGACGTGACGGCCACCCACGCCGAGGGCCTGCGTGCCTTCCCCGAACTCGCCCGCCACGACCCGTTCGACCGGCTCATCACCGCCCAGGCGGACCAGGACGGCATGCGGCTGCTCACCGCGGACCGGGTACTGCTCGGGCTCGGACGGAGCTTCGTCGTCGACGCGACCCGCTGACCGGGAGGACCCGATGACCGCACTGCGCGACCATGTGATCCCCCGCCCCGAGGGCGACCTGCACGTCCACCTCGCGGGCGAGTCCGGCCCACCCGTGCTGCTGCTGTCCGGGGCCGGCCTCGACAACGCGCTGCTCAGCTGGCACCACCTGATCCCCGACCTCGCCCGCGACCACCGCGTCATCGCCCCCGACTGGCCGAAGCAGGGGCGCAGCCGGCCGTGGCGGGGCCGGGCCGGCCACGACGTGCTGCTCCGGACGGTCGTCGACGTGCTGGACGACCTCGGCGTCGAGCGTGCTGCGGTCGTCGGGCTCTCCCAGGGCGGCGCCCTCGCACTGGCCACCGCGATCGAGCACCCGGAGCGGGTGGAACGCGTGGTGGCGCTCGCTCCGGCCGGGACACTGAGCTTCCCGCCGGGGCTGCACCAGCTGTTGTGGCTGACCGCGCGGGTGCCGCTGCTCTCGCGGACCCTGCCGAACCTGGCGTTCCGGAGCCGGGCGGCGGTCACCGCGTTCACCCGGCGCGCCCTGTTCGGCGACGCAGGCCGCGTGGCCGACCTCGACGGGATCGTCGATCAGATCCTGGGCGAGGCCCGGGCCGGGAACGCGGGCAGCTCCGACTGGCAGAACGACTCGATCGGGTTCCGCCGGATGCGGGTCGACCTGCGCCCCCGGCTCCCGGAGATCCGCTGCCCCGCCCTGTTCGTGCAGGGCGACCGGGATGCGGGCGTCCCCGTCGCGACGACGCGCGCGGCGGCCGCGGCCGTCCCGGGCGCCCGGTTCGTGGTGCTGCCCGGCCGTGGCCACTGGTCCAACCGGGAGTCCCCGGACGAGGTGAACGCGCTGGTCAGGGAGTTCCTCGACGGTTAGGGCGCCGCGCGGTCCAGGCCCCGCATCTCGCGCAGCGCGTCGACGAGGGTCCGGCACCCCAGCGACTGCAGCACCGCCCCCTCCACCTCGACGGTCAGCCGGGCGAAGTACTCCGCGGCGTTCGTCGTCACCGGGCAGACGTGCTCGCTCTCCGGGCGGCACGCCCAGAGCGGCTTCTCCCCCACCGCGCAGCGGTAGATCTCGGCCAGGGTGATCTCCCCGGCCGGCCGGGCGAGCCGGGCACCCCCGCTGCGCCCCCTGCTGGACTCGACGAGGCCGTGCACCCCGAGCGGCACCAGCAGCTTGCGCACCACGCTGGCGTTCGTGCCGAGTGCCTCGGCGAGCCGTCCGGAGCTGACGGTCGGACTGTCGCCCTCGGCCGCGGCGGCGAGGTACAGCATCGCCTGCAGGGCACTGGAGAACCGGATGTCCAGCACGACCTCACCTCCCGTCCCGGGCCGCCAGCGTACCCGTCGCGCCCGAAAAGGTGGTGGTCACTGTTGCAGTTCACGGAGCCATATGTATCTTTGATCAGAACCATTTGACGCCTCCGCCCGGACCCGCCGACGTGCCTGGACGGCCCACCCCTCAGGAGTGCCTCGTGTCCACCCGCGCCGCACGGCTTCTCGGCCGCCCGTACACCCTCGGCTCCGCGGAGCTGCCCAACCGCATCGTCATGGCCCCGATGACCCGGGCGTTCTCCCCCGGCGGTGTCCCCGGCACCGACGTGGCGGCCTACTACGCGCGCCGTGCCGCCGCCGGTACCGGCCTGATCATCACCGAGGGCACCTACATCGACGACCCCTCCGCGGGCGACGTCGCCGCCGTCCCGCGCTTTCACGGCGAGGCGTCGCTGGCCGGGTGGGCGGACGTCGTCGAGGCGGTGCACGGGGCGGGTGGCCGGATCATGCCGCAGATCTGGCACGTCGGGATCACCCGCGAGGCCGGGAAGCCGCCGTTCCCCGAGGCGCCGTCGGTCGGCCCGTCCGGCATCGCGCTCGACGGCACCGAGGGCGCCGGCACCGCGCTGGACCTCGCCGGGATCGACCGGATCGTCGGCGCGTTCGCCGAGGCCGCGGCGCAGGCCGAGCGGATCGGTTTCGACGGTGTCGAGCTGCACGGCGCGCACGGCTACCTGATCGACGAGTTCCTGTGGGAGCGGACCAACCGCCGCACCGACGGCTACGCCGGCGGCGCCGCCGAGCGGGCCCGCTTCGCGGCCGAGATCGTCGCCGCCGTCCGCGAGCGCGTCGCCCCCGACTTCCCGGTCGTGTTCCGGTTCTCCCAGTGGAAGGCCGGTGCCTACGACGCGCAGCTCGCCCGGACCCCCGACGAGCTGGCCGACGTGCTGACCCCGCTCGCCGACGCCGGGGTGACCGCGTTCCACGCGTCCGGGCGCCGCTACTGGGAGCCGGAGTTCCCCGAGGCCGACGCCGAGCTGAACATCGCCGGGTGGACGCGCAAGGTCACCGGCCTGCCGACGATCACCGTCGGCTCGGTCGGCCTGGACCAGGTCTTCGCCCCGGAGATGTTCGTCGGCGGCGACGCGCACGCCGACGTCAGCGGCGTCGAGAAGCTCCTCGACCGGCTGGAGGACGACGAGTTCGACCTCGTCGCCGTCGGCCGGGCGCTGCTGGCCGACCCCGAGTGGGCCCGCAAGGTCCTCGACGGCCGCGAGTCCGAGCTGGTGCCCTTCACCAAGGCGGCACTGGGCACCCTGCACTGAGCGGGTCGCTCAGATCAGGTCCCAGGTCAGCGGGGTGCCGCGGGCGACGTCGCGGGTGAAGGTCCGGCCGAGCACGGTGCCGATCGTGTCGGTGTGCAGGCCACCGGCCGGACGGATCGACCGCACGTTGTCCGCGGTGACCTGCTCCCCCGCGGCGACGTCGGCGACCACCCACAGCGACCGGCGCAGCGCGAGGGTGTCGCGCTCGGACTCGCGCGGGCCGAACCGGGCAGGGCCCATCGCGCGTCGTGCCACGTCGGTCTCGGTGACCAGCGACGCCAGCTCGGCGGGCTCCAGGGAGAAGTCGGAGTCGACGCCGCCGTCGGCGCGCTGCAGCGTCACGTGCTTCTCGATCGCGACCGCGCCGAGCGCCACCGCGGCGACCGGCACCCCGATGCCCGGGGTGTGGTCGGACAGCCCGATCGGGACGCCGAACGCCTCGCGCAGCGCAGGGATCGTCTGCAGGTTCGCGTCGACCGGGTCCGCCGGGTACGAGGCGGTGCAGGCCAGAAGCACGATCTGCGTCGCACCGCCCTCCCGGGCGGCGGCGACGGCGGCGTCGATCTCGGCCAGCGTCGCCATCCCGGTGGAGATCACCATCGGCTTGCCGGTCGCGGCCATCGCCCGGATCAGCGGCAGGTCGACCAGCTCGGCCGAGGCCACCTTGTACGCCGGCGCGTCGACGGACTCCAGCAGCTCGATCGCCGTCGGGTCGAACGGCGAGGAGAACGGCACGAGCCCGTGCTCACGCGCCCGGGCGAACAGCGGCTCGTGCCACTCCCACGGCGTGTGCGCCTGTTCGTAGAGCTGGTACAGGTTCCGGCCGCCCCACAGACCGTGGTCGTCGCGGATCCGGAAGGCCGGACCGTCGGCGTCGATGGTGATCGTGTCGGCCCGGTAGGTCTGGAACTTCACCGCCTGCGCCCCGGTGCCGGCGATCGCGTCGACGATCTCCAGCGCCCGGTCCAGCGAGCCGTTGTGGTTGCCGGAGACCTCCGCGATGACGAACGGTCGCTCGCCGGGGCCCACGCGGTGGCCGCCGATCTCGATCGGGTCCGGGGTGCGCATGCGCGCCACCCTACGAGCGCCGCGCGAGCACCATCACCTCGGACACCGTGCCCTCGGAGTCCTGGCCGTAGAGCCCGGCGTCGGAGTCGACGAGCTCGAACCGGTCGAACATCTCCAGGTAGCGGTGGCGCAGCATGGGCTCCCGGACTCCTCGCTTGCCGGTCGGGGAGTTGCGCAGCAGCAGCCAGCGGGCGCCCAGGTCGGTGACCAGGCTCGCGTAGTTCGCGACGACGTCGGGCTCCATCTCCTGGAAGGAGATGAAGTTGGCGAACAGGTCGACGGTCCCAGTGAGCCGGGGCAGCTGCCAGGAGCAGAGCACCGTCGCCGGCTGCTCCAGCTCGTCGATCACGATCTTCTCGCGCTCGCGGGTGGCGGCGTAGTCCAGGACCTTCTCCGGCCCGAGCGCCTCGCGCAGGTAGTGCGTGGCGACGGCGGCGACCGGCGGGATGTCGACGTCGATGTAGCGCAGCCCGGGGTTGCCCGACAGCAGGATCTCGCCGAGCGTGCCGAACCCGCCGCCGATCTCCAGGACGGTCGAGACGTCGAGGTCCGGCACGGCGCGCTTGAGCATGACCAGCCCGCGCAGGTAGTTCAGCGACGACCGGCTGAACCGGCGGCCGTCGAACACCAGCTGCTCGGCCGGGGCGCCGGCGGCCGACTCGCTGAACCCGGCGAGCGACGGCGACCGGTCGACCGGGTCGAGGGCGGTCACCGTGGCGTGGTGGGCCCGGGCGACGGGCACCTGGTCGATCCGCTCGCGCAGCAGCGTCCCGGGGCCGCCCGCCAGACCGAAGGCCCGCGACAGGGCGGCCGCCGGGCGGGACACCGGCGCGTACTGCGGGGCGTAGAAGAACGTGGCCGAGGGGTGCCTGCGGAACTCCGCGAACCCGCGTTCGCGCAGGTCGGCGACCACCTTCTCCAGGCCGGTCCTCCAGAAGTCCGTCGGCCGGTACAGCTCCGGCGCGCTGTCCAGGTCGGCCAGCATCAGCTCGAGCAGCGTCCTCGGGTCCATGTGACGAACGGTACGGAACATCACCTTCGCCCCGATCGTGACCCACCGTCGCACGGCCCGGATCCCCGGACCGATAGCCTCTGCGGTGCGGCTGTGGACGGCCGCCGGTCAGTGACGAGGGAGTGGGACGTGGTCGCCGACACCGGCACCTGGGTGGTGGTCCCCGTGTACAACGAGGACACCGTCATCGCCGACGTCGTCGCGGAGATCCGCACGAGTTTCCCGAACGTCGTGTGCGTCGACGACGGCAGCCGGGACTCCTCCGCCGAACGCATCGCCGGCACCGAGGCGCACCTGGTGCGGCATCCGATCAACCTCGGGCAGGGCGCGTCGCTGCAGACCGGGATCGACTACGCACTCCGTTGCGGCGCCGAGCGGATCGTCACCTTCGACGCCGACGGCCAGCACGACGTCGCCGACGCCGTCCGGATGGCCGCGATCCTGCGCAGCGGCGAGGCCGACGTCGTCCTCGGGTCGCGCTTCCTGGAGTCGACCGAGCCGGTGCCGCCGCTCAAGCGGCTGGTGTTGCGCACCGTCGCGGCGCTGTCCCCGGCCAGCCGCAAGCTCAAGCTCACCGACGCCCACAACGGGCTGCGGGCCATGAACCGGGCGGTCGCCGAGGACCTGCGGATCACCATGAACGGGATGGCGCACGCGTCGGAGATCGTCGCGTCGCTGGCCCGGTCGTCGTGGCGGATCCGCGAGGTCCCGGTCACGATCCGCTACACCGAGTACTCACGATCCAAGGGCCAGTCGCTGTTCAACGGGGTGAACATCCTGTTCGACCTGTCGGTACGGCAGCGATGACCCAGGAGGCGAACACCGTGATCCTGCAGATCCTGCTCCTGGCCGCCGCGGTCGGCGCACTCGTCTACTTCGTGCGCAGCGGCCAGAGCGTCGGCGTGCGGGCGAGCAAGCGGATCGCCTTCGGCGCGTTCATCGTGCTGAACATCTATGCGGTCCTGCGCCCCGACGACCTGACCTACCTGGCCCGGGCGGTGGGCATCGGCCGTGGCACGGACCTGCTGGTCTACCTGCTCGTCGTCGCGTTCGTGTTCGGCATGCTGAACACCTACCTGCGGGACCGCGAGATCAGCCAGCACCTGACGAACCTGGCCCGCCAGATCGCCGTCCGGGACGCGGAGCTGACCCGGCGGGAGAACGACCTGGAGCAGCGGCTGACCGCGCTGGAGGGGCACGCGGCGACCGGGAACGGTCACCGGACACCTGTCGTGGAACCGGTCTCCGAGAATCTCGACGCCCCGACCCGGACGTCCGGGGGCTGATCCGATCCTCCGGCACGATGTGGTCACGAACTCCGGACGCGAGGCGTGGGGGCACGAGCCATTCGAGTGCCGCTCGTAAACTCCCGAGGATGCGGCACGGCATCGACGCCTCGGGCAGGGCACCCGGAACACCAGGGTCCCGCTCGTGAGTTGGCTCGAAGCCGTACCGGCGGCGTTGGTCGCCGTGGTGTGGTGTGTGGCGCCCGGTGTCGTGTGGCTCCGGGTGCTGGGCTGGCACGGCATCGCCTGCTGGGGTGGTGCACCGGTCGTCTCGGTCGCCCTGGTCGCGGTGACCGCAGTGGTCTCCGGTCGGCTCGGAGTGCCCTGGGGTCCACTGCCCGTCGTCGCGGCGACCGTGCTCGGAGCGGTCGTGCTGTTCGGTACCCGAGCAGCGATGCGACAGCGGCCCCGGAGTTCCGGCGGACCCGCGGCCCCGTCCCGGTATGTCGCATTCCTCCGTGGAGGGTCGGACGGACCGTGGTCACGCCCGGCCCTGCTCGCCGGACTCGTCGTCACCGTGGCACTCGGGTGGCTCACCGTGGTGCTGGCCTTCGGTCGGGTGGACGCGATCTCCCCCACCTATGACGCCGTGCACCACTACAGCGCCGTGGCACACATCTTGACCACGGGCGACGGTTCGTCGCTGACGCTCGGCGAGCTGACCAGTCCGGGTCGGCCGACGGGTTATCCCGCGGCCTGGCACGATCTCGTCGCGCTCGTGGTCCTCACATCGGGGGCATCGATCCCCGCCGCGTCGAACCTGATGGCGTTCGCAGCCGCTGCCGTCGTCTGGCCACTCGGATGCGCTCTGCTCACGCGCCAGGTCGCCGGCCCCCGCGCCGGGGTCCTGCTCGTCGCCCCTGTCCTGGCCACCGCATTCACGGCCATGCCCTGGCTGGTGATGACCTGGGGGGTCCTGTGGCCCAATCTCCTCGGTCTCGCCCTCGTGCCGGCCGCACTGGCCGCGGTGGTCGCCTTCGTGATGCCGGCGGACGACAGCGCGCTGAGCCGGTCCTCTGCGCTGCTCCTGGGGGCAGTCGCCGCGCCCGGCCTGAGTCTGGCCCATCCCAACGCGGTGATCAGCTTGCTCGTGCTCGGGCTGTCGCCGGTCGCGGTGGCCGCGATCGTCTCGGCCGTGCGGGCCGCACGGGCGGGAAAGCGGCTGCGGACTGTCGCCGGTCCTGTCGGCGCCGTCGCGCTCGCGGCGGGTGTTCTCTGGTTGCTCGCCTGGTCACCGTTCCTGGCGAGCGTCCGAGCCTTCGATTGGCCTGCGTCCATGGGGGCACACGATGCAGTGCTCGGCGTCCTGTGGAACGGGACGAACGGACGTCCCCCGCTCTACGTCGTCTCGGTTCTCGTACTGGTCGGTGGGGTCTTCGCACTGCGGCATGCGCGCACCGCCTGGCTCGTGCCCGCCCACCTGACCTCGGCCTTCCTGTACGTCCTCGCGATCGCGCGGGAGGGCGACGTGGTTACCGCTCTGACGGGCGCCTGGTACAACGACTCGTACCGGCTCGCCGCCATGGTCCCGATCACAGGTGTGCCGCTGGCGGCGATCGGGGTGACCGGCACGGTCAGCGGGCTGGTCGGGGTGTGGGCACGACGCGCCTCCCGACCGTCGGGTTCCCCCAACATGGTCACGGTGACAGCGGCAGCGGTCACCCTGACCGCGGCCGTCCTCGTGGTGGCGTCCGACGGGTTCCGGGTCGGGGTACACGCGTTCGTGGTCGCCGGGACGTATCAGCGTGAGGCCACCTGGATGCTCCAGCCCGGTCAGCGAGACTTCCTGGAAGCCGCCGGACGGGCGGTACCTGCCGGCGAGGTGGTGGCGGCGAACCCCTGGACCGGCAACGCCCTCGTCTACCCGTTGACCGGACGGGAGACGATGTTCCCCCACATGTCGGGCAACTGGACACCGGAGCAGAAGCTGATCCAGGAGCGGCTCCGTGACGCAGCCGTCGACCCGTCGGTGTGCAGGGCGGTGCGCGCGACCGATCTGAAGTACGCGATCGACGGTCCCGTGTCGTACTGGCCCTGGGACCGTCGTTCCCAGAGTTTCCCCGGCTTGACCGGCCTGGACCGTGCACCCGGGTTCGAGCCCGTCCTCTCCGGGGGCGGCAGCACGCTCTACCGGATCACCGCCTGCGGCGCGGGCCCTGCCCGCTCCACCGGCTGAGGCGCCCCGGGGCACCCGCGGTTACCGTGTGCGCGCAGCCGGGTGCACACACCGTCCGCCCCGGAGGAAGGCAGGTATGCGCGCACTCGTCACCGGTGGAGCCGGCTTCATCGGCTCCACCCTGGTCGAGTCCCTGCTCACCCGCGGCGACGACGTCCTCGTCGTCGACGACCTCTCCGCCGGGACCCGGGACAACCTCGCCCCGGGTGTCACGGTGGCCGAGTTCGACGTCCGCGACACCGCCGCGCTCACCGCGCTGGCCGCGGAGTACCGCCCGGACGCGGTGTTCCACCTGGCCGCCCAGATCGACGTACGCCGTTCGATGGCGGACCCGGTGCACGACGCCTCGGTCAACGTCCTCGGCACGCTGAGCGTGCTGCAGGCGGCCCGGGACGCGGGCGCGGGCGCGGTCGTCGTCTGCTCCACCGGCGGCGCCATCTACGGCGACGGCGCCCCCCTGCCGACGACCGAGGCGGAGCCGGCCGAGCCGGAGTCGCCGTACGGGATGAGCAAGCTCGCCGCGGAGCGCTACACCCGGTTCTTCGTGCGGGCGCACGGCCTCCCGGCGCTGGTGCTGCGCTTCGCGAACGTCTACGGGCCGCGCCAGCACCCGGCGGGCGGGGCCGGGGTCGTCTCGCTGTTCTGCGACCGGGCCCGCACCGGGCTGCGGCCGACCGTGTTCGGCGACGGCGGCCAGACCCGCGACTTCCTCTACGTCGGCGACGTCGCCCGGGCGGCGCTCGCCTCGGCCGACCGGCTCGCGGCCGGGGAACTGGCCGGCGAGGTGTTCAACGTCGGCACCGGAACCGAGTCCACGGTCGTCGAGCTGGCCGCGACGATCGGGGAGATCGCCGGGCTCGCCCCGGAGGCGTTCGCGCCGGAGTTCCTCCCGGCCCGGGCCGGGGAGCTGCGCCGCAGCTGCCTCGACCCGTCGCGCGGGATCGCCGCGCTCGGCCTGCCCGCGCCGACACCGCTCGCCGAGGGCCTCGCACACACCTGGGCCTGGCACACCGGGTGCTGACACGCCGGGCGCCGACACACCGCGGGCCCGGCCCCCGTGCGGGGAACCGGGCCCGGGTGGCGGCCGGCGTCAGCTGTAGACGGCCAGGGTGAGCATCGCGATCCAGGCCAGCGCCAGGACCTGCAGCGCCCGGTCGCCGAGCGCGATCTCCTCGGGCTCGCCGCCGGTGCCCCGGTCGACGTCCACCGAGTAGCGCAGCACCGCGATCACGAACGGCACGATCGACAGCACCGACCACACCGAGTTGTGGTCCTCGCGGATCTCGAACGCCCACAGCCCGTACATGACGATCATGACGGTGGCCGAGAGCGACCAGATGTAGCGCAGGTAGGACGCCGTGTAGTTCTCCAGCGACTTGCGGATCTTGGCCCCGGTGCGCTCGGCGAGGTTGATCTCCGCGTAGCGCTTGCCGGCGACCATGAACAGTGAGCCGAACCCGGTGACCAGCAGGAACCACTGCGACAGCGGGATGCCGGTGGCCACACCGCCGGCGATGGAGCGCATCAGGAAGCCGGAGGCGACGATGCAGATGTCGAGCACCGGCTGGTGCTTGAGCCACAGGCAGTAGGACAGCTGCACCGCCACGTAGACGGCGAGCACGATGATCAGCTGCCAGGTCACGGCGAACGACAGCGCGATCGCCCCGGCGAACAGCACGCCCGCCGCGACGAAGGCCAGCGGCACCGGGACGATGCCGGACGCGATCGGGCGGCGGCGCTTGGTCGGGTGCGCCCGGTCGGCCTCGACGTCGAGCGCGTCGTTGACCAGGTACACGCCGGACGCGGCCAGCGAGAACGCGACGAACGCGATCAGGCAGTCGATCAGGATCGGAACGTCGAACAGTTGGCCGCTGACGAACGGCGCGGCGAAGACCAGGACGTTCTTCACCCACTGGCGGGGGCGCATCGTCTTGAGCAGGCCGCGGGCGACCATCGCGGTGGTGCGCTCGGACGGGTCCATCGGCACGTGCGGGGCGTGCTCGGCGGCGACGGCGGCCGGGGCCGCGTCGGCCTCGTGGCCCTCGGGGGCGCCTGCGTCGTCGGGGGCGTCCGGGACGACGGGGGTCTGCGGGTCGGCGGCCCGGGCGACCTTCTCCTTCTCGGAGTCGTCGCGGTCGACCTTCGTGGGGTCGGTGCTGGTCATGCGCTCACCCTCCGGTGGTGGGGTTGCGTGAGATCACGCGACGCGCGGTACCGGCGACGGCCGCGCCGAGCGCGGTGCCGGTGGCGACGTCGGTCGGGTAGTGCACGCCGAGGACCAGGCGCGACAGCGCCATCAGGCCCACACCCGCCGCGGCCACCGGGCGGGAGCGCCTGCCCAGCAGGCCGCCGTAGAGCACGGCGGCGGCGGTGGTGGACGTGGCGTGCGAGGACGGGAAGCTCAGCCGGCTCGGGGTGCCCACCAGGACCCGGACCGCGGGGTGGTCGGGGCGGCGGCGCCGGACGACGCGCTTGATCCCGATCGAGGCGCCGTGCGCGAACGCGACGGCCGCGGCGGAGCCGAGCCACTCGCGCCGGCGGGGGCGGTCCAGCGCGGCACCCACGACGCCGATCGCCAGCCAGCCCGCGGCGTGCTCGCCGAACAGCGACATCCCGCGGGCGACCCGCACGGTGGTGTCGCCTCCGAGAGCGCCCTGCACGGACGCCAGCACGGCGACCTCGCCGGTGGGCGGGACGTCGGCGGGCGGTTGCGGACCGGAACGGTCCAGGGTGTCTGCCGTGTCAGCCACGGGTGGGGGCCTCCTGGCGCGGACGCTGGCACCCGGCTCGCGGGCGATGACAGCCGGTGATGGTACGCGCGGGCGGGGTCGTGGGCCGGGTCGGGGCGGCCCGTGGGACCGGGCATGACCGCTCGTCGACGGGCGGGTGAACAGCGCCGGGTGCGCTCAGAACCAGCGCTCCAGGATCTCGGCGAGCCCGTCGTGGGTGTGCGGTGCCGTCACCTCGTCGGCGAGCCCGACCAGGTCCGGGTGGGCGTTGCCCATCGCGACGCCGAGCCCGGCCCAGCGCAGCATCTCCCGGTCATTGGGCATGTCGCCGAACGCCACGGTGTCCGCCGCGGTCACCCCGAGACGGCGGGCGACCTCGGCCAGGCCGGTCGCCTTGGTGACCCCGGGGGCGGAGGCCTCCAGCAGCCCCGACGAGTGCGAGAACGTCAGGTCGGCCAGCCCGCCGGCCTTCGGTGCGAGCGCGTCCATCATCTGCTCGCTGGTCAGCTCCGGGGAGCGGATCAGCACCTTCGTCGCCGGGCGGCCGAGCAGGTCCTCGCGGCTGGTGGAGCCGCCGTCGTGCTCGCCCCAGGCGTGGACGTAGCCGGGGTCGGTGAGGAACTCGTCGACGATCCCCCGCGGGCCGCCGTCGCCCTCGGCGTTCCCGACGCGCTCGACACCGAACCCGCAGCCGGGGAACAGCTCCGCGGCGAGGCCGGCGAGCTCGCGGATCGTGGCGGGCTCCAGGGTGTGCGCGCCGAGCACGGCGTCGTCGGCGGCGTCGTAGAGCACCGCGCCGTTCGCGCACACGCACAGCCGCACCAGGCCCTCGGGCAGCCGCGCGAGCACCGGCGGGATCCAACGCGGCGGGCGGCCGGTGACCAGCACGAAGCCGGCGCCGGCGGCGACCGCCCGCTCCAGCACGGCGACGGTGCGCGGGGTGACCGCGCCGCCGTCGTCGAGGAGGGTCCCGTCGACGTCGGTGGCGACGAGCCGGGGCGCGTTCTCGACGATCACACCCAGAGCGTACGGAACCGCGCGGAGACCGCCCCCGGACGACCGCGTGGCGGTTACCCTCGAACGGTGCGCGTTCTGGTGGTGGCGGCCCCGCTGTCGGGGCACCTGACACCGCTGTTGCCGCTCGCCCACGCGCTCTGGGACTCCGGGCACGAGGTGCTGCTCGCCGGCGGGGGCGACGCGCACCCGCTCCCCGGGACGGACCCGCTGCCGTTCATCGACGTCGCCCGCAGCCTGCGGGTGGGCAGGCTGGCCGCGCGTTCGCTCGTCGCGCACCCGGTGACCGCACGGGCCGAGCTGGCCGGGCGCGGCGGCGACGCCGGGGTGCGCTCGCTGTTCGGCCCGGTGAACGAGGAGCTGACCGACGCGCTGGTGACCGTCGCCGAGCAGTGGCGGCCCGACGTCGTGGTGTACGAGCCCCTCGCGGTCGCGGGGGCGCTCGCGGCCGCCCGGCACGACGTCCCGGCGGTGCTGCACGAGAACGGCCTGCTCGACGGGTTCGCGCTGGTCCGCACGTTGCTGGACTCCCGCCCCCTGCAGCGTGCCCGGCTCCGGCACGGGCTGCGCGGGGTCCCGCCGCCGGCGATCGCGCTGACCATCGCCCCGTCGAGCCTC
>NZ_WWFY01000953.1:0-23597 GCF_009864975.1 Pseudonocardia sp. SID8383 | reverse complement strand
CGGCGGGGGCCGCGGCGGTGTCGCCGAGGGCGAGCTGCGGCGCGCCCGCACCGTCGGAGCCGGTGGTGGCGGCGGGGTCCGCCTTCGCCTTCGGCTTCTTCGCGGGGGCCGCCGCCGCTCCGCCCTGACGCTCCTTGATGGCCGCGATCAGGTCGCCCTTCCGCATGCCGGAGATGTCCGGGACGTTCAGCTCGGTGGCCAGCTGGCGCAGCTCGGCCAGCACCATGCCGGACAGGCCGCCGCGTCGGCGGGGCGCCGCCTCGGCCGACGCGGTCCCGGTACCGGCGAGATCGGTCTCGCTCACAGAGTTCCTTCCTGACCGACCCGGTTACCTGTCCAGGTCAGGGGATGTCACACGCTCGGCCGATACGGAGACCCCGTATCGGCAGCATTCACAGATGGAGTCCCACGACGACGTCGCGGGAGTCAGGCCGCCCGTTCGGGATTCCGAGTCCAGTTCAGAAAGGAGATCGGGCGAGCGGGCCCGGCCGCAAGACTACGCCGATGTCGCGTGGATCGCCATGCACGGGCGAGACTAGTCCGTACGCCCCGGGGCGGCAACAACCCCCCTCGGGCGACGCGCCGACACACGGGGTCGCGTACCTCACGTTCCCTGCGGGCACCGGTGCTCAGCGGACCTCGACCTGCACACCGGTGGCGTCGACCGGCAGCCGCTGCACCGCGAAACCGTCGGTGTCGACGCCGTCGGGCAGCACGCCGTCGCGGGTCAGGGCCAGCACCGTCGGCCCGGCGCCGGAGATCGCGGCGGGTACGTCGTGCTCGCGCAGCGCCTCGACCAGCTGCAGCGATGACGGGTACGCCGGCCGCCGGTAGGGCTGGTGCAGCCGGTCCTCGGTGGCCGCCATGAGCAGGTCCGGCCGCCGGGTCATCGCCAGCACCGCCAGCGCGCAGCGGCTGCCGGTGAACGCGGCGTCGGCCAGCGGGACCTGCTCGGGCAGCAGCCCCCGGGTGGTCTTGGTCGAGGACTCGACGTCGGGCACACAGGCGACCGGGTGCACGTCGGGGTGCACCTCCAACCTCTCGGCGTGGAAGCGCCGGGCCGACCCCGCCGCCTCCCAGGCCACCACGAATCCGCCGAGCAGACTGGCCGCGGCGTTGTCGGCGTGGCCCTCCATGCCGGCGGAGAGCTGCAGCAGCGCGTCGCGCTCCAGCTCCGGGTCCCGCCCGGCCAGCACGGCGGCGGCCGTCACCCCGGCGACGGCGGCCGCCGCGGAGCTGCCGAGGCCGCGTGAGTGCGGCACCGCGTTGAGGCAGCGCAGCCGCAGCCCCGCGGGCGCCCCGCCGAACGTCTCGAAGGCCAGACGCATCGCCCGCAGGACCAGGTGCCGCTCGTCGCGCGGCACGTGCCGGCAGCCCTGCCCCGCGACGTCGACGAACACCCCCGGCGTCTCGAAGGTCTCGACCTCGATCTCGTCGTACAACGCCAGGGCCATGCCGAGGGAGTCGAAGCCGGGGCCGAGGTTGGCCGTCGACCCCGGGACCCGCACCAGTACGCGCGTCGGGCGACCCATCAGGCCAGCTCGAGCGCCGCCGCGACCGCCCCGGGGTCGATCGGGACGATCTCCGGGTCCGGCGCGGTGAGCAGAGCGGTGTCGGGGTCCTTCAGGCCGTGCCCGGTCACCGTGCACACCACGAGGGAGCCGGGGGGCAGCGACCCGTCGGCGTGGCTCTGCAGCAGCCCGGCGACGCTGGACGCCGATGCGGGCTCGACGAACACGCCCTCCTGCGCGGACAGCATCCGGTAGGCGGCGAGGATCTCGTCGTCGGTGACGGCGGCGAACTTCCCGTTCGACTCGTCGCGCGCGGTGGTCGCGCCCTTCCACGAGGCGGGGGCACCGATCCGGATGGCGGTCGCGATCGTCTCGGGGTCGCTCACCGGGGCGCCGTGCACCAGCGGTGCGGCGCCGGCGGCCTGGAACCCGAACATCCGCGGCAGCGCGGAGATGACGCCGTCGGCGTGGTAGCCGCGGTAGCCGTGCCAGTACGCGGTGATGTTGCCGGCGTTGCCGACCGGCAGGCAGTGCACGTCCGGGGCGCGGTCCAGCTGGTCGCAGATCTCGTAGGCGGCCGAGGCCTGGCCGGCGATCCGGGTCGGGTTCACCGAGTTGACCAGCGCGATCGCCGGGTAGTCGGCGGTCGTCTTGCGGGCCAGCTCCAGGCAGTCGTCGAAGTTGCCGTCGATCTGCAGGATCCGGGCGCCGTGCGCGACGGCCTGGGCGAGCTTGCCCAGCGCGATCTTCCCGGTCGGCACGAGCACCGCACAGGTCATCCCGGCACGGGTGGCGTAGGCGGCCGCCGACGCCGAGGTGTTGCCGGTGGAGGCGCACAGCACGCTGGACTTGCCGTCGGCGAGCGCGGCGGTGACCGCCATCGTCATGCCGCGGTCCTTGAACGAGCCGGTCGGGTTGGCGCCGTCGACCTTCAGGTAGACCTGGCAGCCGGTCAGCTCCGACAACCGGGGGGCCGGCAGCAGCGGCGTGCCGCCCTCCCCCAGCGTCACCACGGTCCAGTCCGGCTGCACCGGCATCCGGTCGCGGTAGGCCTCGATGACACCCGGCCACTGGCCGGGTGGCGGCGGCGCGACCGCACCGGCGACCTGGGTCACCGGACCGAAGGGACCGGACGCCGGCCCCCGGACTCCTCGCACGCTGCCCGTCACAACCGGTCCACTCCCTGATCCCCCACCTGTGGTCATTCGCCCATACCCAGTGCGCTCACCGCGCGGCCCAGCCCCTCGACCCGCAGCACCCCGGCGACGCCGAGCACGTGGTCGAGGTCCAGCAGCGCCGACACCGTGGCCGACAGCGCGGCCTCCGGCGCCGAGTGCGTGACGACCGTCAGCCGGGCCTGGCTGCGGTCCGAGCCGTCGGCCCGGTCCACCGAGCCGTTCACCCCGCCGGTCTGGCGAACCGCGGCGATGGAGACGCCGTTCCGCGCGAACTCGCTCGCGATCGTGGCGAGCACGCCCTCGCGGTCGGCCACCTCGAGGTCGACGTGGTACCGGGTGGGCACCTCGCCGATCGGGCGCACCGGCAGGCTGGCGTAGGCCGACTCGCGCGGCCCGCGGCCGCCGCCGACCCGGTTGCGGGCCACCGCGACGAGGTCGCCGAGCACCGCGGAGGCGGTCGGCGCGCCGCCTGCGCCCTGGCCGTAGAACATCAGCTGGCCGGCGGCCTCGGCCTCGACGAACACCGCGTTGTACGCGCCGTCGACGCCCGCCAGCGGGTGCGAGTCGGGGACCATCGCCGGGTAGACGCGCGCCGAGACCGACTCGGTCCCGTCCGTGGCCACCACACGCTCGCAGATGGCGAGCAGCTTGATCGTGCAGCCGAGCCTGCGGGCGGCGGCGACGTCGGCCGAGCTGACCCCGCGCATGCCCTCGCGGTGCACGTCGGAGGCGGTGAAGCGGGTGTGGAACGCCAGCGAGGCCAGGATCGCGGCCTTCGAGGCGGCGTCGTAGCCGTCGACGTCGGCGCTCGGGTCGGCCTCGGCGTAGCCCAGCCGGGTCGCCTCCTCCAGCGCGTCGGCGTAGGACGTCCCGCCCGAGGACATGGCCGAGAGGATGAAGTTCGAGGTGCCGTTGACGATGCCGGCGACCCGGGTGATGCGGTCCCCGGCCAGGGACTCGCGCAGCGGGCGCAGCAGCGGGATCGCTCCGGCGACGGCGGCCTCGTAGTAGAGGTCGGCGCCGGAGGCGTCGGCGGCCTCGGCCAGGGTCGGGCCGTCCTCGGCGAGCAGCGCCTTGTTCGCCGTCACGACCGAGCGGCCGGACTTGAGCGCCTCCAGCAGCCAGCCGCGGACCGGCTCGATCCCACCGATGACCTCGACGACGACGTCGACGTCGTCGCGGGTCACGAGCTCGCCGGCATCGGTGGTCACCAGGTCCGGGAAGTTCTCGGTCAGCCAGGGGTGCCGGTGCGGTCGCCGCACGGCGACCCCGGCCAGCTCGATGCGGGCTCCCACCCGCGCGGCCAGCTCGTCGGCCTGCTCGGTGATGAGCCGGACCACCTCGGTGCCGACGGTGCCGCAGCCCAGCAGTGCCACCCGGACGGCGCCGGTCTCGCTCGCCACGTGTCCTCCTCGCGTGCGCGCACCCCTCGGGCGCGCGCCGATCATTCCTGGTCGGACGGGTGCGGACAGGTCCGGGTGGCGGTTCTCACCCGGGTGCGCTCACACCTCGAATCGGAACTGGTCCTCCAGTGTCTCGCGACGCAACAGGGTCCGGTCGACCCCGTCACGGACCGCGACGACAGCAGGTCGCGGCAGCCGGTTGTACCCCGACGCCATGGCGTAGCAGTAGGCCCCCGTCGCCGCGACGGCCAGCAGGTCGCCCGGCGCGAGATCGGCCGGCAGCCAACAGTCGCGCACCACGATGTCACCCGACTCGCAGTGCTTGCCGACCACCCGGGACAGCACGGGGACGTCCCCGCCGGGGACCGAGTCGTGCCCGCTGGCGCGGGACACCAGCCGTACGTCGTACTCGGCGTCGTAGAGGGACGTGCGGATGTTGTCGCTCATCCCGCCGTCGACGCTGACGTAGCGCCGGGAGTACCCGCCGAGCGGGACGTCCTTGACGGTGCCGACCTCGTAGACGGTGACGGTGCCCGGCCCGGCGATGGCCCGGCCCGGCTCGACGGCGATCGCCGGCACGTCCAGCCCGGAGGCGGCGCACTCGCGCGTGACGATCGCGCGCAGCTCCTCGGCCAGCGCCGGCATCGACAGCGGGGTGTCCCCCGGCCGGTAGGCGATGCCGATGCCGCCGCCGAGGTCCAGGGTGCGCAGCGCGGTCAGGTTCTCGCCGCCGTGCTCGGCGTGCAGGTCGGCGAGAACCTTCACCACGCGCCGGGCGGCCGCCTCGAAGCCCTCGGTCTCGAAGATCTGCGAGCCGATGTGGCTGTGCAGCCCGACCAGGCTCAGATGACTCGCGGCGAGCACACGGCGGGCGGCCTCCAGCGCCGCCGAGTCCTTCGTGTCGGCCCCGGCGATGGAGAACCCGAACTTCTGGTCCTCGTGCGCGGTGGCGATGTACTCGTGAGTGTGTGCCTCGACACCGACGGTGAGCCGGATCAGCACCGGCGCGACGGTGTCCCGTGCGGCGGCGACGTCGGCGAGCCGGGCGATCTCGTCGAAGGAGTCGACGACGATCCCGCCGACCCCCGCCTCGACCGCGGCCTCCAGCTCGGCGAGGGACTTGTTGTTGCCGTGCAGCGCGATCCGCTCGGGCGGGAACTCCGCGCGCAGCGCCACGGCCAGCTCGCCGCCGGAGCACACGTCCAGCGACAGGCCCTCCTGCGCGACCCAGCGGGCGATCTCGGTACACAGGAACGCCTTCGCCGCGTAGTGCACGGCCTCGGCCCCGAACGCGGCGGCGAACTCGCTGCAGCGGCCGCGGAAGTCGTCCTCGTCGAGCACGAACAGCGGGGTGCCGTGGGCCGCGGCGAGGTCGCGGACGTCGGCCCCGGCCAGGCGCAGCGCGCCGTCGGCGCCGCGGGCGGCGTGTCGAGGCCAGACCGCGGGCGCCAGCTCGTCGAGCGCCGCGGCGCTCTCCGGGCGGGGCCCGGCCGACTCGGGCGCGGGGGTGAGGCCCGCGTGCATCGGGCCTGCGGGGTGTGCCCTCATGTCACATCCGTTCCGGGGCGTCGACGCCGAGCAGCGCCAGGCCGTTGGCGAGCACCGTGCGGGCGGCGACGCAGAGCGCGAGGCGCGCGCGGTGCAGGTCGGACACCTCCTCGTCCCCCTGGGGCAGGACGCGGCAGGAGTCGTAGAACTTGTGGTAGGCGCCGGCGAGCGACTCCAGGTAGCGGGCGACCCGGTGCGGCTCGCGCAGCTCGGCGGCGGTGCGCACGACGTCGCCGAACTCGCCGAGGGTGCGGATCAGGTCGCCCTCACGGGCATGGGACAGCAGGCCGTAGTCCTCGCCGGGGGTGATGCCGAGGTCGGCGGCGTTGCGGGCCAGCGAGGACAGCCGGGCGTGCGCGTACTGGACGTAGAACACCGGGTTCTCGCTGGTCCGGCTGGCCAGCAGGTCCAGGTCGATGTCCAGGCCCGAGTCCACCGAGGACCGCACGAGCGAGTACCGGGCGGCGTCGACGCCGACGGCCCCGACCAGGTCGTCCATCGTCACGACGGTGCCGGCGCGCTTGCTCATCCGGACCGGGGTGCCGTCCTTGACCAGGTTGACCAGCTGCCCGATCAGGACCTCGACCACGGCCGGGTCGTCGCCGAACGCGGCCGCGGCGGCCTTGAGCCGGGCGACGTAGCCGTGGTGGTCGGCGCCGAGCATGTAGATGCACAGGTCGAACCCGCGGGCCCGCTTGTCGCGCAGGTAGGCGATGTCGCCGGCGATGTAGGCGGGGCGGCCGTCGGACTTGATGACGACGCGGTCCTTGTCGTCGCCGTGGTCGGTCGAGCGCAGCCACCAGGCGCCGTCGGCCTCGTAGAGCGAGCCCTTCTCCTTGAGCGCGGCGACGGCGGTCTCCACCGCACCCGAGTCGTGCAGCGACTGCTCGTGGAACCACACGTCGAACTCGACGCGGAACTCCCCCAGCTTCTGCTTGATCTCGGCGAACATGTAGCCGACGCCGATCCGGCGGAACGCCTCGTCCCGCTGCTGGTCGGGCAGGTCGAGGATGCCGGGCTCGGCCGCGACGACCCGCTGGGCGATCTCGGCGATGTAGTCCCCGCCGTAGCCGTTCTCCGGGGCGGGCTCGCCCTGCGCGGCCGCGACCAGGGAGCCGACGAACCGGTCGATCTGGGCGCCGGCGTCGTTGAAGTAGTACTCGCGGGTGACCTTCGCGCCGCGCGCGGACAGCACCCGGCCCAGCGCGTCACCGACCGCGGCCCACCGGGTGCCGCCCAGGTGCAGCGGGCCGGTCGGGTTGGCGGAGACGAACTCGAGGTTCACGTTGCGCCCGGCCAGCTCGTCACCGGTGCCGTAGCCCGCGCCCGCGGCGAGGACCTCCCCGACGATCGCGCCCTGGGCGTCGGCGGCCAGGCGCAGGTTGATGAACCCGGGCCCGGCGATCTCGGCGCTGGCGACGCCGTCGCGGGTCGCCAGCTCCTCGGCCAGCCAGGTCGCGAGCTCGCGCGGGTTCACGCCGGCCTTCTTGGCGGTCCGCAGCGCGACGTTGGTCGCGTAGTCGCCGTGGTCGGGGTTGCGGGGACGCTCGACACCCGCATCGGACGGCAGGGCGGAGACGTCCAGGTCGCGTCGGAGCAGCACGTCCCGCGCGACGTCACGGACCAGGTCGGCGAGCACGTCGGGATTCACCACCCGGATTCTACGGAGGGACCCCCGGCACCCTCATGCAGGTATCCGCACCCCGACCGGCGACGATGCGGGGCGTGACGCCCCCCTCCACCGACCGGAGTACCCGCGCGCCCGTCGTCTCCGGGGCGGCGGCGCTGCTGCTCGGGGCGGGGTTCGTCGCGGTGTCGGTGGCCTACAACCGCGGGAGCCTGGTCCCGCCGCTCGACGACGTCTACATCCACCTGCAGTACGCGCGGCAGCTCGGCGACGGCGAGCCGCTGCGCTACCAGCCGGGTGCGGAGATCACGACGGGCGCGTCGAGCCTGCTCTGGATGGTCCTGCTCGGCGCCGCGCACGCGGTCGGGTTCGACGGCCGGTGGCTGCTCGCCGTCGCCGTCGCGGGCGGGGTCGTCGGCGTCGCCCTCGCCGCGGCGTTCACCTCGGCCGCCGCGACCCGGCTGGGCGGGCGTGCCGCGGGATGGTGGGCGGGACTGCTCACCGCGCTGTGCGGGCCGCTGTTGTGGGGCGGGGCCAGCGGCATGGAGGTCGGCCTGCTCGCGGCCCTGGTCACCGGCACCCTGCTGTCCTACCTGCGCGAACGTCCCCGTTTCCGGTGGACGCCGGTGGTCGCGGCGCTGCTGGCCCTCACCCGTCCCGAGGGCTTCCTGGTCGCCGCCGCGTTCACCGCCGCGATGGCGTGGACGCTGCTGCGGTCCTGCCCCGGGACGCCCCCAGGGGAACTGTCGTGGCTTAGGTGGCAACGAGGGTTCCCCTCGGGGCGCGCGGCGGCGCGGGGGCTGCTCGTCGCGGCGCCGGTGGTGGTGTTCGCGGCGCAGCTGCTGCTGTTCCGGGTGCTCACCGGGAGCTCCCAGGCCAACGGGGTGCTCGCGAAGTCGTGGCTGCACACCGGGTTCCTGCACCAGCCGCTGGAGATCGCCGACCACGTGCAGCGCAACGTCGCGGCGCTGCTCGCCTCGCTGGCCGGGCTGTCCGGGCAGGACGTGCTGGCGCCGCTCGCGCTCGTCGTCGCGGTACTGGGGGTCGCCGCGCTCGCCGCGCGCCGGGAGCGGACCCTCGCGGTCGCGCTCGGCGGCGGGCTGGTGCTGGTGGTGGCGGCCGTCGCCACCCTGACGACGGCGATGTGGCAGGACCTGCGCTACCTGCAGCCGTTCCTGCCGCTGCTGCTCCTACTCGTGGTGCTGGGCGCCGGTCTCGTGCCGCACCGGGCGGCGCGCGGCGGGCTGCTCGCAGTGGTGCTGCTGTTCACCGTCGCCGCGACGCCCGCCTGGGCGCTGCGGCTGGGCCAGCAGGCCTCGGCGATGCGCGAGGGGCCGGTGAGCGTCGCGCAGTGGATCGCCGGGAACGTGCCGCCGGGCGACGTCGTCGCCGTCAACGACGTCGGCGCCGCGGCATGGTTCGGCGGTCACCGCACCGTCGACCTGGTCGGCCTGACCACGAACGGGATGGCCGCGCCGGCACTGAACGGGCCCGGGACGCTCTACGAGGCGCTGCGCGCGCTGCCGCCGGACGAGCGGCCGCAGTGGTTCGCGGTGTTCGACCGGTGGGGCGGGGTCCCCGTCGCCGACCTCGGCCGCGCCGGACTGCTCGGCACCGAGCCGGTCATCACCTTCGGGCTCGCCGGGCCCGCCCGGCCGATCTCGGCGTCCGCACCGCAGACCTGCCAGATCGACCGCAGCTGCGACCGGGTGAGCATCTGGCGCGCGGACTGGTCCGCCGCGGACTCCACGCAGGCACCGGACGCACCCGTGCCCGGCCGGATCGTGGACCACCTGAACGTCGGGGACACCGCCGACGAGGCCGCGCACGGCTGGACGACCGACCCGCCGGTGCTCGGCGTGCAGCCGGACTCGGTGCTGGACCGGTCCGTCGTCGCGCCGGGACGGCTCGTCGCCGACAGCGGCCGGCACGTCGTCGGCGGCGAGAGCTTCACCCTCGGCGGCACCGTCCCCGGCCGGCCGGTCACCCTGACCGGGCGGATCGGCGCCGGTCCCGCGCTGCCCGGCGAGCGGACCCGGGTGGTCGCCGTCGACGTCGACGGCCGCCCCGCCGGGGAGTGGACGCTGCCGGACGCGCAGCCGTGGGCGCAGGCGTCGTTCACGGTGCCCGGAGAGCTGGTGACCGGTGACCGCGTCACGGTGACCACCCGTCCGGTCGCACCGCTGCTCGCGCCCTACCCCGACTACCGCTCCTACGGGTGGTGGGCGAGCCGCTGACGGCGCCTTCCTAGACTCGGGCGAACCCGCCCGCCGACCACGAACAGGACTCCCCCATGGCCAGCGGCAAGTCCGGCAAGAAGCGACCGTCGATGCCGACCTCGGTCGGCCGGCGCCAGTTCCCCTGGGGCATGGTCGCCGCGATCACCGTGCTGGTGCTGCTCGCGGGGGCGTTCATCGTCTACCCGCTGGTGCAGCGCAACCAGAACCGGGCCTGGGAGCCCACCGACGACAACCGCAACCCGGCGCTCGCGATCCCCGGCATCGTCAGCCAGGACTACCCGGGTCTGCAGCACGTGCTCGGCTTCCAGCGGGTCGCCTACACCCACAGCCCGCCCTTCGGCGGCGCGCACGACGGCTTCTGGGCCGCGTGCAACGGCGTGGTCTACCCGAACCCGGTGCGCTCGGAGAACCTCGTGCACTCCCTGGAGCACGGCGCCGTGTGGATCGCCTACAACCCCGACACCCTCGACGAGGCGGGCAAGGCCGCACTGTCCCAGCGGGTCGAGGGGCAGCCGTACACGGTGATGTCGCCCTACCCGGGCCTCGACGCCCCGATCTCGCTGCAGTCCTGGGGCAACCAGCTGAAGGTCCAGACCGCCGACGACGAGCGGATCGACCAGTTCATCCGCGCGCTGCGGCTCAACCGCTTCACCCACCCCGAGGTCGGCGCCTCCTGCGACGCCCTCGGCGCGCAGGGCTTCGACCAGGACAACCCGCCGGCCTTCCAGCCGATCCCGGAGCAGTCCGCCGTCGACGGGCAGACGATCCTCCCCGAGAACCAGGGCGCCACCCCCGGCGGCGCCCCGGCGCCCGACCCCACCGTCCCCGGGCAGTCCGCACCCGGGCAGCAGGCCCCGGCGCCCGCACCGGCCCCCGGGCAGTGACGTCGCGATGACGACCCCGGCCGAGGAGACCCCACTCTGGCGGAACCCGATCACGATCACGCTCGGCGTGATCGCGCTGGTCGCGGTGCTCGTCGCCGGGTTCGCGGTACGCGGCGCGTTCGGCCCGTTCGTGCCCGAGCCGGGCTCGGTCGACGTCGGGTTCGCCCAGGACATGACCGTGCACCACCGTCAGGCCGTCGAGATGGCGTCCTGGGAGCGCGACCGCGCCACCGACCCGCGGGTGCGGCAGCTGGCGTTCGACATCGAGACCACCCAGAACCAGCAGGTCGGCCGGATGCAGGGCTGGCTCGGCCTGTGGGACGCGCCGAGCCTGCCCGGCGGCGGCCACATGGCCTGGATGGACGACCCCGCGCACGCCGGCATGTCCGGCATGTCCGGGACCTCCGGCGGCGTCGCGACGATGCCGGGCATGGCGAGCACCGCCGACCTCGCCCGGCTGCGGGCCACCCCGCCCGGCACCGCGCTGGACGTCGAGTTCCTCCAGCTCATGCTGCGCCACCACCAGGGCGGCGTGTCGATGCTGGAGTACGGGCGCGACCACGCCGACACCGCCGAGGTCCGCAACCTCGCCGGACAGATGCTCTTCTCGCAGAACTCCGAGGCGGACCTGATGCGCGGGCTGCTCGCCGAGCGGGGCGCGGCCCCGCTGCCCCTGGGCTGACCGCCCCGGGTGCCGGGGCTGGACGACCGGCACCGCGGAGCGCTCTGATAAGGGCTGCCGCGGACGCCGGCGCCACCCCGTGGCCATCCGCAGCCGAGGAGGCCCTGTGAGCAGCACCGCGACCGTCGACGTCCCCCACCTGGGCGGATCCCGGATCGGGTACCGGTCCGGTAGGCCGCACGACCCGTCGCTCCCGACCGTCGTCATGGTCAACTCCTTCACCACGACCGTCGACCTCTACCGCCCCCAGTTCGAGGACACGACCCTCTCGGGCGCGGCGAACCTGCTCGCCCTGGAGCCCTACGGGCACGGCGCGACGAGGTCGACCTACCCGCACTTCACCTATTGGGACAGCGCCCTGGCGAACCTGCAGGCCATGGACGCGCTCGGCGTCGACCGGGCCTTCGTGCTCGGCACCTCGCAGGGCGGCTGGGTCGCCGCCCGGATGGCGCTGCTCGCCCCGGACCGGATCCAGGGCATCCTCCCGCTCGGCACCTCGATGGACTTCGAGAGCCCGGCCAGTCGCGAGCGGGGCTGCTGGGACGGCATCGAGTTCTGCACGCCGTCGGTCGACGCGCTGGCCGCCCCGGTCGACGACGACTGGGTGGTACCGGAGGAGTTCGTCGACGCCGTCCTGGGCGCGGGGCTCGGCGAGGGGATCGACGACGAGTTCCGCGCGTTCTGGCGGCGGACCTACCGCGAGACCTACACCGGCGACGACGGTCGCCACCGCCTGCGCGTCTGCACGGTCAACCTGCGGGACCGCGACGGCCTGCACGGCAGGCTCGACGAGGTCCGCTGCCCGGTGCTGTGGCTGCACGGGACCGACGACACGGTCTATTCCGTCGCCAACGCGGAGGACGGCATCGGGCGCTTCACCCGTGCCCCGCACGCCGAGCTCGAGATCGTGCAGGGCGGGCAGCACTTCCTGAGCGCCTCGAACCCGGAGGAGGTCGACGCCGCGGCCCTGGCTTTCGTGACGCGGTGGGCGTGAACGGGGCCCGGCGACGGGCATGATCGGCACCCCCGCGCGGGTGGCCCGGGTGCGATGCGCTATCTTTCTCCCATCGCACGGCCCCCGTAGCTCAGGGGATAGAGCACCGCCCTCCGGAGGCGGGAGCGCAGGTTCGAATCCTGCCGGGGGCACCACGAGTACCCACAGCGAAGATCGGCCCCTCACCTGCTGACGCAGGGCGTGGGGCCTGTCTCGTTCTCTCCGGGTGTCACCGGCCATGGGTGGCCGTCGGCGACTGGTCCAGCCGAGTTCGTGTGCGGAGTTCCGGGTCGCGCAGAGCAGCCCTCGCGAACGTTCCGGAGCCGCCGCCGGGCTCGGCCTCGTTCCCACGGACGACGCTACCGCAGAGAGCCGTCCCCGCCGGGTCGAACCACGCAGGCGAGCCCGGACGCCAGTGCGCCGGCTGCTCGCCGAACGAAGCACACGACCGGCGGACGAACCGTCCCCGGTGTGTGAGCGGCTCGGCGGGACCACGCCCCTTGTACGACACCCACTGGTCGACCACACGCGACGTCCGTGGGCGCCGAGAGCGTCGGGCGACGCCGCAAGCCCTCACCGGCTCGTGTCGTCAGCGGCGATGGCACTGTCGATGACCCTCCTCGAAACGGGGTGGATCTCCAGCGCGAACGTCTCCGTCATCCCGCCACGGAGCGTGGTGACCGTCATCTCTGCGATATGGAGCGGGTTGTCGCAGATACTCAGACGGGCCGTGCTCACCTCAGGGAACTGCCCGGACTCTTCCCGTATCGGACCGGCAAGGATGTCCTCGAGAGTGCTACGCAGTTCATCCGGTACTCGTTCGATTGCGCGGGACGCGGAGATCTCCACCTCGATCGTCGCGTTCTCGGTGGACGTGAACCGTTCGGGCTCTGCCCCGTACAGGAGAGTCAGGAAAGCCAACGACCCGAGGACCGGTCGAGGCATGTCGAGTGTCACCCACTCGTCGCTGTCTGCGGCACGGGTGTGAAGCGCACCGTGACGGACGATCGTCTCCGCGCGGCTCCCGGTGTCGGCGCCGTCGAGATCGGGCATCTCGAAACGGGTGCGCGAGTGGGTCACACCGTCACGTGGGCTGACGTAGGCGTTGTCGGTCGTCCGGATGCCCGCGACGGCATGGACGAACGAAGCCTCCACGGCTTCCGCGGAGAGGGTCGCATGCAGTGCGTCGTCGAGGGTGGGCATCGTGCCTCCTTGTCCTGGCGGGGTGACGGCCTATGAGGGCGTGCGACCGCGAGTGAGATGGTCGAGCCATACAGCGTGTTGTCGATAGGCAGTTCGGCCCTGCTGCGTCAGGGTCAGCACTGTCACCGAACGCTGACGGTGGCCCACCCGTTCGGCATGCTTCACCTGATCGATGTATCCAGCATCAGCCAGCACGCGCACGTTCTTCGACAGATGCGAGTCGGTGATGCCCAACTCCGCCTGCACCTCTGCGAACTTCAGCGTGTCAGCGGCGGCGAGAATGGCGCAGACCTGCAACCGGATCGGTGAGTGGACGACCTCGTCGAACACTCCCCGTTCGACGGGCGAACCCGAGCCGGCAGCACTTGCCATAATGGCAAGTCTAGAGATCGCTTGCCAGTGCGGCAAGTAGTGGGCCGATCGAGATCTCCGTGCGGGGGCCGCTCAGCGGGTCCGGGGCCTCAGCGCCCGGTGCGCCCGTCAATGCGTTCGCGGAGGATGTCGGCGTGCCCGGCGTGGCGCCCGGTCTCCTCGATCATGTGCACCAGCAGCCAGCGCCGCGACGGGGCCGACCTCCGTCCCGCGGGCACCGGCGCCGCCCGGTCCAGGTCGGACCAGGTGTCGACGACGGCGTCGGCCCGGACGGTGGCCTCCCGGTAGGCCGCCACGACGTCCTCGGCGGTGTCCTCCGCCCGCGGCCGGAAGGTCGCGGGCCAGTCCCGGACGGCCTCACCGAGGAAGTAGTGACGCTCGACGTGCGTCAGGTGCGCGACCAGGCCGAGCAGGCTGGTCCCCGAGGGGACGCCGGGCTCACGGGCGGCGGCGTCCGGGACGCCGAGGGCCTTGGCCGCGACCGCGCCGCGGAGGTGGCCCAGGAACCCGGTCAGGACGCTCTTCTCGTCCGCGGCGTCGGACGGGAGGGCGGTGTCGCGGCGGGGCACGTCAGCTCCGGTGGGTGGCGGCGGCGCCGGCGCGGCGCAGGACCAGGACGGTGTCGACGACCGTGGCGGTGCGGCCGTCGGGGCCGGTCGCGAGGCGCCGGGGCTCGTCGGCGCGCTCGACGGCCCATCCGTCGGGATCGAGGCCGAGCCCGGCGGCGATCTCGGCGGCGGTGGGGTGGCGGGCGTCCGGGTCCTGGTTCCACGACCACGGGGCGACGGACCCGTGGTCGACGACCAGCAGCAGCCCGCCCGGTCGCAGTGCGCGCGCGGCGGTCCGCAGCACCGCGTCGCGGTCCAGCGTGAACGGGGTGTGCAGGTACTGGGCGGAGACCAGGTCGAACGCCCCGGCCGGGAACGTCGTCGCGAGGTCGTGGCGCTCGGCGCGGACCTGCGGCGCGAGCCCCTCGGCGCGGCCGCGACGCGCGAGCCCGTCCACGGCGGCGGCGGAGATGTCCACGGCCGTGACGTGCCAGCCCCGCCGGGCCAGCCAGATCGTGTCGCCCCCGGCACCGCATCCGAGGTCCAGGGCCGTGCCCGGTGTCAGCGGGCCGGCGACCTCGGCGAGCAGGGGGTTGGCGCGGACCTCTCCCCCACCGCGGCGGCGGTACAGCTCGTCCCAGAACGTCTCGGGGTCGGACGCGGTCGGCATGGGCTCCATCGGTGGTTCCTCCGGGAGGTGTCGGTCTGCGGGCGTCATCGACGTCGCCGACGTCGGGACCTCCGTAGCATCGACACCCGCCGTCCCAGGTTGCAAGAAATCTTGCCGATCGGCAATCTGACGGGGTGGACGACACCGGACACGACGTGCTCGCCGGGGTGGGCCCGAGGTTGCGGGACCTGCGCCGTCGCCGCGGCGCCACCCTCGACCAGCTCGCGGCGGAGACCGCCCTGACCGCGAGCACCCTGTCCCGGCTGGAGACCGGGAAGCTGCGGCCGACGCTGGAGCAGCTGCTGCCGCTGGCCCGGGCGCACGGGGTCCCGCTCGACGACCTCGTGCAGGCACCGCCGACCGGTGACCCCCGCATCCACCTGCGCCCGGTGCGCCACCGCGGGCTGGTGTTCGTCCCGCTGACCCGTCGCGGCGGCGGGGTCCAGGCCTTCAAGGTGGTCTACCCGCCGGCCGCCGCGTCGCCGACGACCGCCCTGCAGACCCACGAGGGCTACGAGTGGTTCTACGTCCTCGACGGCCGGGTGCGGCTGGTCCTCGACGACACCGAGCACCTCCTCGGCCCCGGCGAGGTGGTCGAGTTCGACACCGGCACACCGCACTGGATCGGCAGCGCCGACCACCGGCCCGCCGAGACACTCGCGCTGTTCAGCCTGCAGGGGGAACACGCCCACCTCGGCCGGGGTGCGACCGGTGCCGGACACCACGGCTGAGGGGTCGCCGTCGGTGCGACCGGTTCGGCGACCACCGTGATGGCGCCGATCGGCACCGGTCAGCGGCGTCGCGGACCGTGGCGAGGCCCTCCCCGTCGAGCGGTGCCCCGGTGCGCCGGGCCCGGACCCCCGGGGCTGAGGAGGCCCGCGGTCAGCCGCCCTCCTGGGCCAGCGCGACGAGGATCCCGCCCGGCCCGCGCAGGTAGGCCAGGGTGTGCGCGCCGAACGTCACGACGTCGCCGACCGGCTCGGCACCGTGGCCACGCAGCCGCTCCACGGTCTCCGCCAGGTCGGTGACGGCGAACATGACCCGCCGGATGCCGAGCACGTTCACCGCGGCGCCCGGGTCCCCCACCGGCGACGACGGCGACCCGAACCGCATCAGCTCCAGCCGGCCGTAGCCGTCGGGCGTCCGCACGACGGCCATGTCGCACCGCACGCCGTCGAGCCCGACGAGCCGGTCGACGTCCGGGCCGGACACCGTCGCCCGGCCCTCCACCGCCAGCCCGAGGGCCGCGAAGAACGCGACCGCCGCATCGAGGTCGTCGACGACGACGCCGACGTTGTCCATCCGCAGGACCGTCATGGTGTCCTCCCGTCCGTGGTGTGCGTGTCCCGGGGACGGAGCCGGTCCCCGGTTCTCGACACGCTCAGCCGAGGATCTCCACCAGACCGCTGCCGCCGTCCACCCGGACCCGCTGGCCCTCCCGGATCAGCCGGGTCGCGCCCTCCACCCCGACCACGGCGGGCAGGCCGTACTCGCGGGCGACGACGGCGCCGTGGGTCATCCGCCCGCCGACCTCGGTGACCAGCCCCGCGATCGTGACGAACGCCGGCGTCCAGCTGGGGTCGGTGTAGGCGGTGAGCAGCACGTCCCCGGGTTCGAGTGCGGCGCCGGACAGGTCGGCGACGACGCGGGCGCGGCCCTCGACCGTCCCGGCCGACACCGCGAGCCCGGCGAGGGCTCCGGGCGGCACGTCGTCGCGGTGGTAGGAGCCCTGCAGGCACTCACCGTCCGAGGTCAGCACCCGCGGCGGGGTCAGCGCCTCGTACACGGCGAACTCCGCCCGCCGGGCACATACCAGCGCGAGGTCGGCGTGCCCGGTGCGCGAGACCTGCTCCAGCTCGTCGAACCGCAGGTAGTAGGCGTCGGTGCGGTCGTCGAGCACGCGTGCGGCGACGAGCCGGTCGGCCTCGGCGAGCAGCGCGGCCCGGTAGACCGCGTAGCGCGAGACCATGCCGAACTTGGGGAACTCGCGGTAGCCGATGAAGGTCCGCAACCGCTCGATCATCAGCGCCGTCTCCGCGGCGCGGGCCTCCCCGTCGACCCCGGCGCGCAGCCGGGCCAGCAGGTCGTCGCGGGTCGCCTCGGCCTCGCGGCGGCCGTGGGCGAACCGGCGGCGCCCGGCGCCGGGCTCCTCGCCGTCGACGTGGCCGAGGATCAGCGGCACGAGCGCGGCCGGGCGCTCGTGCCACCGCGGCCTGCTGATGTCGATCTCGCCGACGCAGCGGGCCCCGTAGGCGTCGAGCCAGCCGACGATCGCGTCGCGGGCCACCGTGCCGCCCTCGACCGACCCCAGCGCGTCGAGCACGTCGTCCCCGGCCCCGCCCAGCAGTGCCACCGCCGCCGGGTGCGGGCGGACAGCGTCGGCGACGTCGAGCAGCGCGAGCCCCATCTGCGAGGTCACGTTGTCGGGCACCGACCGGGTCAGCACGTCCGACGGCCGCTCCCCCAGCCACTCGCCGACGTGCTCGTCGATCCAGTACGCCGCGTCCATCGCCGTCATGAACACCCGGGTGCTGCGCGGGTCGCTCAGCCGCGCCCGCAGCTCGGGGATGTCCTCGCGGATCGCGACGAACAGCTCCGGCCCGACGCGGCCGGAGATCCTGCGCGCCGCGTCCGCCACCGAGGCCCGGACCTCGGCGACCAGCTCGGCGACCAGCGCGGGGTCCGGGTCCAGCGGCTCGGTGGTCGGCGCGCCGTGCACCGGGGCGGGCGTCGCCGGATCCTCGCCGAGCGGGACCGCGCCGCGGTCGAGCACGGTGCGCAACGCGTCGGTCATCAGCGGGTCCGACCGGCCCATCACCGCGAGCAGGCCGTCGCGACCGGAGGGGGTGCCCAGCGCGGCGGTGACGTCGACGAACAGCCGCCCGCCGGCCTCGGCCATCGGGCGCGGCGTCGTCATCTGCCAGAACGACAGCCCGAGCGGGCGCATCGCGTCGGTCATCATCTGCTGGTAGCCGACCGACAGGTAGACGTGGAGGCGGTCGTCGCCGGTGTCGGGGACCGGGAACAGCGTGGTGATCGGGCGGCTCTGGACGACCTGGAACCGGCCGCCGGACAGGCACCACTCGATGTCCTGCGGGCTCCCCAGCCCGGCCTCGACCGTCCGGCCGAGCCGGACCAGCTCCCGTACCCGGTCCTCGGTGAGCAGGGGCGGGCCGTCCGGGTCGAGCCGCTCGGTGCGGGTGCCGCCGCCCGGCGCCGGCTGCACCGCGACCGTCCGCGGTGCGATCCGCGTGTCGACGACGGTGTCGGCGCGGACCGTCCACGCGTCCGCGGCGACCAGGCCGGACACCAGCGCCTCGCCCAGCCCGGGCACCGCCTCGACGACGGTCACGGTCCGGTCGGAGGTCACCGGGTCGGCGGTGAACAGCACCCCGGACACATCCGGGACGACCATCTCCTGGATCACCACCGCCATCGCGACGGCGCGGTGGTCGAGGCCGCGCCGCCGGCGGTAGGCCACGGCGCGGTCGGTGAACAGCGACGCCCAGCAGTCCCGCACCCGGTCGAGCACGGCGTCGGCGCCCACCACGTTCAGATACGAGTCCTGCTGCCCGGCGAACGACGCCGTCGGCAGGTCCTCGGCGGTCGCGCTGGAGCGCACCGCCCACGCCGTCCCGGCCGGGGCCCGGCCGACCGCCGCGGTGACCGCCGCCGCGACGTCGTCGGGGACCGGCCGGGACGCCACCAGCCCGCGGATCTCGGCGGCGACCACTGCGTTCCCGTCGGCGTCGTCGGCGGGCAGACCGGCCAGGCGGTCCAGCAACGCGTCGAACCCGGGCGCACCGGTGACGGCGGCCCGGTAGACCTCCGTCGTCACGCACCAGCCGCCCGGGACGGCGACCCCCGCCGTCCGGGTCAGCTCCCCCAGGTGCGCGGCCTTCCCCCCGACGACGGCGAGCCGGTCCCGGCCGACCTCGCCCAACTGCAGCAGCACGTCGTGCACTCCCGCCCCCGTGTCACCACGACGCCGCAGGTCACGGCGCCGGGCGCAGAGTCTGACGCGGTCCCGGGGTCTTGCCGCAAGTCCCCCGTTGCGTTATACGTTGACCATGGCGGGAGGGCGACGCGCCCGCCTCACATCCCGGCGGGTGGGCGCCCGGGTCCGGTCCGTGGTGGACGGTCACACCGTCCCGTACGGACCCGTCAGTCGCAGGTCGACGTGACCGGCAGGTCGGCGAAGCGGGCCTGCAGGAACGCCAGCGCGCGGGCCTGACCGTCGGGGTACCCGCCGACGTGCCCGGGGACGGGCGACGGCCGGAACTCGACGTCGGCACCGCGGGCGCACCAGCGCTCGGCGAGCTCCCTGCCCTGGTCGAACGGCACGATGTCGTCGGCGACGCTGTGCACGATCAGCACCGGCGCCTCGGGGGTGCGGCGTCCGATCAGCTGCTCGTCGACCCTGCTCGCGAAGGGCTCCTCGTCGAGGAAGGCGGAGATCGGCCGCCCGTCGGCGGACAGCTGCTCGGAGCGCAGGCCGGGGTAGCGCAGCACGGAGTCCTGTGTGCACTGCTCGCGCAGCTCGGCGATCACCTGACGGCCGCGGTCGTTGAGCAGATCCGGCACCCCCAGATCCGGGTAGGCGGCGTCGAACCCGGAGACGGCGTAGCCGAGCAGCGCGACGGCGGCGCCGCCCTCCAGGGCTCGGCCGGTCGCGGCCAGGTCCGCGGGCGGCGCGCCCGCGTAGGCGCCGACGATGTCCAGCTCGGGGGCGTAGTCGGGGGCCAGCTCGACCGCGGCGGCCGAGGCACCGCCGCCCTGGGAGTAGCCGTAGAGCGCGGTCGGGGCGTCCTCCGGCACGCCGACGCCGGCCCGCTGGGCCGCACGCACGACGTCCAGCAGGGCGTGCGCCTGCGCGGCCCGGTTGACGTAGGTGTGCTCGCCGGGGGTGCCCAGACCCTCGTAGTCGGTGACGGCCACGGTGTTGCCCGCGGCCAGCAGCGCGGTGAGGGCCGGTGCCTCGTACTCGGTGCCCGCCTGCAGCTGGCGCGACGGCGCGCACCGGTCGGCGAGGCCCTGGGTCCCCGCGGCGAAGCCGACGACCCGGGTGGGCCCCGGCGCCGGGACGAGCGGGGTGAGGACGATCCCGCTCACCGTGACCGGCCGGTCGTCGGTGTCGAGGCTGCGGTAGAGGATCCGGGTCGCGGTCGCGGCGGGCACCGTCGGCGTGAGGACCCGCTCCGCGGACACGACGTCGCCCGGCGCCCCGTCGGGCTCCGGTCCGTCCGGCGAGGCCAGTGCCTGCGGCACCGCGACCACCGCCGCGACGACCGCCACCACCCCCGCCACGACCGTCGCACGCAGCCTCGTCCTCATGCCCGTCCCCCTCCGCAGATGATCTCCACCGAGCTGAACGAGCGGCCACCCCGCCGGGAACGGGGACCGAGGTTGCGAAACGGCCGCGACGGCGCGCGGACCGGTGATCCGTGCCGCGTACAGCGGCAGCGAACGGCACCCGGTGCCACTATCGACACAGGAGATCGGGTACACGCGGGAGGTCACCGTGGATCATCGGGTACGTGTCGCACGAGGAGCCCTGCGCGGTGTGCTGGCCCTGCCGACGCCGGTGAAGCGGGCGATCGCCGGCCCGCCCGTCCGTCGCGACGGCCAGCAGCTCGACCTCGACATCCAGCTCCTGCTGCGGCTGCTCACCCCGCGCCGGCCTCAGCCCGTCCCGCCGCCGGAGCAGATGCGGGCGGGCCAGTCGTTCGTCGACCGCGTCGTCGCCGGGCCCGAGGAGCCGGGGGTGCGCCGCGAGGACCGCACGGTCCCCGGTGCGGTCGCCGACCTGCGGGCGCGGCTGTACGTGCCGCCGCCGGGACCCGACGTCGCCGACGGCGCACTGCTCGTCTACGTGCACGGCGGCGGTTTCGTCGCCGGTGACCTGGACACCCACGACGAACTGTGCGCGACGCTGGCCGCCGAGTCCGGCGCCCGGGTGCTGTCGGTCGACTACCGGCTGGCGCCCGAGCACCCGTTCCCGGCCGCCGTCGACGACTGTCTGGCCGCGTTCGCGCACGTCACGGCGCACCCGGAGGAGTTCGGGGCGGCCCCGGGCCGGATCGCGGTCGGCGGGGACTCCGCCGGGGCGAGCCTGGCGCTGACGGTGGCCCGCGAGACCAGCCGCGACGGCGCCGCCCCGGCCGGGCGTCCGGTGTTCTGCCTGGCGTTCTTCCCGGTCACCGAGCTCGACGGGCACACCCGCTCACGCGAGCTGTTCGGCGACGGCTTCCTGCTCACCGGCGAGGCGATCGAGGCGATGGCCGGCTGGTACGTGCCCGAGACGATGCGCGACGACCCGCGGCTGCGGATCGCCGAGGGCGACCTGTCCGGGATGCCGCCCGCCTACGTCGCGACCGCCGGGTTCGACCCGCTGCGCGACGAGGGCGAGCACCTGGTCACCCGCATGCGGGAGGCGGGCGTCCCGGCGACGCTGCGCCGTCACCCCGACCTCGTGCACGGCTTCGCGACCTCGCTCGGGATCGGGGTGCGCCCGAGGCAGGCCGTCGCCGAGGCCGCCGGCGCGCTACGGACGGCGTTCGCGCTGCTCGGCGCGACCTGACCGGCCCCCCGACATGGGCCCGGCGCGTCACCGGGCCCGAGGTGCGGGCTCCGGTGACGCGCCGGTGGCGCGGTGCGTCGCTCAGCTGCGGCGCTCGTCGCGGGGCAGGGCGTGCTGCGGGTCGTCGACCTCGACGCGCTCCTTGCGCACGGTGTCGGAGACCTTCTCGTCCTCGGTGACGGTGCGGGTGCCGAGGCGCACCTTCTCCACGGCCTCGGTGGTCTTGTCGACGACCGGGCGCTCGCGGTGCAGGGTCACCTCGTGCTCGGCCTCGCCCATGGCGCCCGGGCGGGCCTCGGCCTCGGTGCCGTCGACCGGCTCGCGCTCGAGGCGGACCTCCTCGTGCGACACCGGGACGGTGACGGTCTGGTCCTCGGTCACGACGTACTTGCGCAGCGCGACGCGCCCGGTCTCCTCGGTCTCGGTGCCGACGCGCAGGTTCTCCTCGTGGCGGACCATCGCGTCGTCGCCGGTACGGGCGGTGCGGTCGGTGCTGTCGGTGCGGTCGGTGCGGTCGCGGTCGGTGCGCTCACCGGTGGCGTGGCGGGCGTCGGTGCGGCCGTTGCCGTTACCGTGCCCGATGCCGTAGTGGCGGTAGAGCTCGTCCTCCTCCGACCCGGTCAGGCGCTCGTCGGAGCGGCCCACGTGCGGGCAGTCCTTGACTGCCTTCTTCTCCACGCCCAGCGCGACGTCGCGGTCGTGCACGTCGGCGTTCTGCAGCGGCACGAAGCTCTCCTTGGTACCGAACAGCCCGGTGTTGACCGTGGCCCAGGTCGGGTCACCGCTGCGCTCGTCCAGGTAGATCTGGCCGATCTTGCCGACCTTCTCGCCGTGGTTGTCGACGACCTGACGACCGATGAGCTCCCGGGTCATGTCCTTCGTGATCATGCTGCTGTCGTCCGTGGCTCGGTACGAATGCTGTCGAACACCGGTGGGGTCGACCCGGAACCGCCCCGGCATGCGGCGGACGCCGCGTTCCCCGTCGTCCGTGTGACCGCCGTCATCCACCCGGCCCCACGGGATCGCTTGTGCGACAACGCTGGGTGTAGCGCGTTCCCGTCGCGGGCGACCCCGGACGGCATGTTTGGGACAGTCTGTTCTGGACTTGATCTAGGACGTTCCCGACGACGGGGACGGATCATCCCGCCACCGGGTCCCCGGGACCGGCGTGGAATCGTGGTGACGTGCTCGCCGGGACCGCACTGCTCCCGCTCGGGTCGGCCGTCACCGTCACCGCCGTCGCGGGCACGGCCGCGCTCACCCTCGTACTGCTCGTGCGCCACTGGGCCCGCCGGCGGCCCGCGGTGCGGGCGGCCGCGCTGCCGGCCGTGGTCGCGCTCGTCGTGCTCGCCCTCGCGGTGGGGACGAACGCCTGGTTCGGCTTCTACCCGACGCCCGCCTCGCTGGCCGCCGGACCGGACCGCGAGAGGATCACGACGTGAGCGCCCTGCAGGTGGTCCTGGCCGACGACCAGCGGATCGTGCGCGACGGCCTCGCCACCGTCCTGGGCCTGCTCGACGGCATCGAGGTCGTCGGCACCGCGTCCGGCGGCGACGAGGCGGTCGCCCGGGTCGCCGAGCTGGCCCCGGACGTGCTGCTCACCGACCTGCGGATGCCCGCGGGCGACGGCGTCTCGGCGACCCGCCGGGTCCGCGACGGACATCCCGGCACCGCCGTCGTCGTGCTCACCACCTACGTCGACGACGACGCCGTGGTCGACGCGATCGCCGCGGGCGCCTCGGGCTGGCTGTCCAAGGACGCCGACGCCGAGGCCATCGGCCGGGCCCTGCGCTCGGCCGCCGACGGTGTGTCCACCGTGGACGCCGGCGTACTGTCCCGGCTGGTCGCCGCCCGCGCGTCGACCGTCCCGGCGGCACCGGTCGACCCGCCGGACGGGCTGACCCCGCGCGAGGTCGAGGTGCTCGGGCTGATCGCCGAGGGCCTGTCCAACACCGAGATCGCGCGACGGCTCGTGGTCGGCGAGGCGACGGTGAAGACCCACGTCAACCACCTGTTCGCCAAGACCGGGCTGCGCGACCGCGCCCAGGCCGTCGGCTACGCCTACCGCCACGGCCTGGCCGGCCGCTGACGCCGCCCCCACGGCCCCACGGCGTCCGGCGAGCGCCGTGGCGACCCGTAGCGTCGCCCGGCACCCGC
>NZ_WWFY01000097.1:0-532 GCF_009864975.1 Pseudonocardia sp. SID8383 | reverse complement strand
GGCGGCACCCTGTCCGCGGCGTGGCGCACGATGCGGCCCGCGGCCGGCCCGCTGCGCGACTGGGTCGGCGACGGCGGCCGCTACCTCGGGTTCTGTCTGGGCGGCTACCTGGCCGGGGCCACCCCCGGGTTCGGCCTGCTGCCCGGCGACACCGACCGCTGGATCGACTCCCCCGGCGCCACCGTCGGCCACGACGGCGACGCCCTGGTCCGGCTCGACTGGCGCGGCCGCGACCGCACCCTGTTCTTCCAGGACGGCCCGCACTTCCTGCTCGACTCCGGGACCGTCCTCGCCCGCTACCCCGACGGGCTCGTCGCCGCCGCCGTGACCCCGTTCGGGCACGGCCGGGTCGGCGTCGTCGGCCCGCATCCCGAGGCCGGACCCGACTGGTTCGCCGACGCCGGGCTTCCCCAGGCCGACGCCCGCGACCTCGGGCACCAGCTGATCGACGAGGTTCTGACATGACCCGACCGCAACCGCCCGGCAGCCACCGCCGCGGCGCCGACCGCCCCGCGCCGCCCCGGCCGCCCGG
>NZ_WWFY01000952.1:0-201 GCF_009864975.1 Pseudonocardia sp. SID8383 | reverse complement strand
AAGAGCTTCGCGTACGGGTCGTACTCCCGCACGCCCTGCGAGGTGCGCTCGACGAACCGCGGAACGATGTAACGGGATTCGGCACGCGGGCCCGCGTATTCGCCGTCGGCGCCGAGTGCGCCGCTGCCGGGGAAGTTGTTCATCTGGGTGTTCACCGTCCTGGTGATGAGCAGTGGTCTGGAATCGGCCTGGGTACCGGTA
>NZ_WWFY01000951.1:0-208 GCF_009864975.1 Pseudonocardia sp. SID8383 | reverse complement strand
TCGGCTACGCCGTCGGCGCCGAGGACCCGCGGGTGGTCGAGCTGGTCACCGCGCTCGCGCTCGGCGCCCCCGTCGACGGCGAGGTGCTCGTCCCGCTGCTCGGGATCTCCGACGCGGCCGGCATCGGCGTCGGCGCCGAGGTCGCCGAGCTCGACGAGCTGTCCGGCCGGGCCGTCGCCGCCGGGCTCTGCACCCCCGACGTGCTGGA
>NZ_WWFY01000950.1:0-221 GCF_009864975.1 Pseudonocardia sp. SID8383 | reverse complement strand
CCCCGCCGTCGATCCACCGGGTGCCCGCGGCCGTGACCGGCGGCCAGACGCCGGGCACCGCGCAGCTGGCGGCGACCGCGGTGGCGAGCTCGACGCCGTCGTCGCGGCCGAAGACCCGGAACCCGCCGGTGTGCGCGTCGACGGCGGTGACCCGCAGGTCGCGGTCGGCGGGCCAGTCCGCGCCGTCGAGCCGCGAACGGATCACCGCGATCCGCTCGGCC
>NZ_WWFY01000949.1:0-229 GCF_009864975.1 Pseudonocardia sp. SID8383 | reverse complement strand
GGATCCCGACCCCGATCCCGGTGCGGTGCCCGGACCCGAGGTGGGACCGGATCCCGCCGTGGGCTCGGGACCCGGCGCGGTGCCGGGTCCCGCGCCGCCGTCGGAGGGCTGACCCGCGCCGGAGCCGCCGGGGTCCGACGGGCTCGTGCCCGCACCGGGTGTGACGGGCCCGCCCGGGTCCGAACCGCCCGGTGGGGTGCCGGGCGACCCCGGGGGCGCACCCCCGGCC
>NZ_WWFY01000948.1:0-769 GCF_009864975.1 Pseudonocardia sp. SID8383 | reverse complement strand
GAGCGCGGTCCTGCCCGCCCCGTGCTGGCGCCGCGGCCCCGCCCGGAGCCGCTGCCCGCGTCGTCGGCGCAGCACCGGCTCTGGGTCCTCGACCGGCTCGACGCCGACGCGGGCCGCGACAGCGCCTACCACTTCCCGATCACCTTCCGGCTGGCCGGAGCCCTGGACGCCGACGCACTGGAGCAGGCGCTGCACGACGTCGTCGCCCGCCACGAGTCGCTGCGCACCCTGCTCGTCGACGGGGGCGACGGCGTCCCGGTCCAGGTGGTCGTCGACGCCGCGGCGGCCCGGGTGCCGTTCGTGCGCCGCACCGTCGACGCCGCCGCCACCCCGGCGGAGGTGGCGGCGGAGATCCGGCGCCCGTTCGACCTGGGATCGGACGTGCCGGTCCGGGCGCTGCTGCTCACCGAGTCCGACACCGGCGAGCACGTACTGGTCCTCGTGCTCCACCACGTCACCACCGACGAGTGGTCCGACCGGCCGTTCCTGGCCGACCTCGCGACCGCCTACGCGGCCCGGTCCGCGGGCCGCGCGCCCCGCCTCACCCCGCTGCCGGTGCAGTACGCCGACCACACCCTGTGGCTGCGGGAGCTGCTCGGCGACCCGGCCGACCCGTCGTCGGTCGCGGGCCGCCAGCTCGGGTTCTGGACCCGCACCCTGGCCGGGCTGCCCGAGCGCCTGGACCTGCCGACCGACCGGCCCGAGCCGGCGTCGCCGACGATGGCGGGCGACGCGGTCGACGTGCCGATCGACCCCGCGCTCGGCGCCG
>NZ_WWFY01000947.1:0-302 GCF_009864975.1 Pseudonocardia sp. SID8383 | reverse complement strand
CACCCCGAGCCGGGACGCGGCCGGGTCCCACTGCCCGTGGTGGGCCAGCCACTCCCGCAGGGAGGCGACCAGGTCGCCGCGCCGCTCGGTGTCGTGGCGGACGAGCGGGGCCAGCACGGCGTCGGCGAAGGCGGTGGCGTCCTCGGGGCGCACCAGCGAGGCGAGCCCGCTGCCCGCGAGGTCGGCGAAGCGCAGCACCGTCCGGTCGCGGCGTTCGGCGGCGTCGAGCGCCCGGCCCGCCTCGCGCAGTGCGCGGCCCAGCTCACCGACCGGGGCCGGCGTCGACACCCCGGCCCGCACCC
>NZ_WWFY01000946.1:0-306 GCF_009864975.1 Pseudonocardia sp. SID8383 | reverse complement strand
CGGGCGCGGTAGCCGAGCACGGACGGCGACCGGCGCAGGACGCCGTACTCGTTCCATCCGAAGCGCTCCGGGTCGAGCTGCTCCGACCGCGCGCCGCGGACCTCGGTGAGCGGTGCCTCGGCCAGCGGCCGTCCGAGCAGCGCCTGCCGGACGTGTACCCCGTCGCCGTCGACACGGACCCGGGCGACGGCGGTCAGTGCGGTCGAGACGACGGCGGCGGCGACGAGCACGACGACCAGCACCGCGCTGCCGCCGGCCGCCAGCTGGGCGACGGCGGCCAGGAGCAGCACCGCCGCGACGACCAGG
>NZ_WWFY01000945.1:0-351 GCF_009864975.1 Pseudonocardia sp. SID8383 | reverse complement strand
TGGCAGAACGTCTCGGCCTGGCCGGTGTGGACGAACACGTCGAGGCTGGCGTAGATCTGCGCGAGCTCGTCGCCGCCGCGGTGCCCGAGGAACGCCGCCGAGGGCAGCCGCTCGCGCAGCCCGTCGGCGCTGGGGCCGTCGCCGACGACGACCAGCCGTGTCCCGGGCAGCTCCCCCAGCACGGCGAGCCGCTCGACCTGCTTCTCCGGGGCGAGGCGGCCGACGAAGCCGACGAGCCGCTCGCCGTTCGGGGCGAGCCGGCCGCGCAGTGCGTCGCTGCGCCTGGACGGGGTGAACCGGCGGGTGTCGACGCCGCGCGCCCACTGGTGCACCCGCGGGACGCCGCGCTCG
>NZ_WWFY01000944.1:0-389 GCF_009864975.1 Pseudonocardia sp. SID8383 | reverse complement strand
GGCTGGCCGAGGGGCACGCCGACGCCGTCGCGATCCTCGCCGACCACCACCGCTCCCCCGTCCCGGGCGCCGGCTACGGGGTGTGGGCGTCGCGGTCCGGCGGCGGGGCCCGGCTCGACGGCGGCCACGACGGGCTGCGCCTGTCGGGCACCGTGCGGTTCTGCTCGGGCACCCACCTGCTCGACCGGGCACTCGTCGTCGCCGGGGCCGGGGACGGCACCCGGCTCGTGGACCTGGACCTGCGCGCCCCGCAGGTGGAACGGGTGACGGCCTGGCGGGCCGCCGGGATGGCCGCCAGCGACACCCACGACGTCGTCCTGCACGAGGTGCCCGTGCCGGCCGAGGCCGTGGTCGGCGGACCGGACGCCTACACCGACCGCCCCGGGTTC
>NZ_WWFY01000943.1:0-429 GCF_009864975.1 Pseudonocardia sp. SID8383 | reverse complement strand
GCCAGCGCGTCGGCGAGCGCGGCGGCGAACCCGGCGGGGTCGCGGGCGAACCGTGCCGCGTCGCCGAACACCTCGCGCAGCACCGGCAGGTCCCGGGTCACCAGCGGGACCCCGGCGGCCAGTGCCTCCATCGCGGCCAGGCCGAAGCCCTCCTTGGCCGACGGGAACGCGAACGCCGCCGCACCCGCCATCAGGCCGGGCAGCGCGTCGTCGTCGACGGGGCCGAGGATGTCCGGGACGACGCCCAGCTCGTCGGCCCGGGCGAGCACCCGGGCGCGGTAGTCGCGGTAGTCGAACAGCGTCTCGCCGCCGCCGATCACCAGTCGTGCACCGGGCCCGAGCAGCGCCATCGCCTCGACCAGGTCGGCGGTGCCCTTGCGCGGCTCGATCCCGCCGACCGAGAGCACGTAGCGGCCGAACCGGGCCCGC
>NZ_WWFY01000096.1:0-743 GCF_009864975.1 Pseudonocardia sp. SID8383 | reverse complement strand
CCCGAGGCGCCCGGGGGTCGGTCCTCGGCGCGCCGCCGCCCACCCGTCCGCGGGGCGGCGGGACGCCCGCCGTCGGGGGCGGACGGGTCGCGCGGGACGGGCGGAGGCGGGGGCACCTCCGCATCCTTGCAAACGATCTTCGACCTGCGGGCTGCCGTTCGCCCGGACGCGACCGCCCGGCGACGACCGGTTGTCCGGCGTTCGAACTTGTGTTCGACTGACTCGGTGCGATGGAACGGACAGCAGGTCGGGGCGGACGGTGTCGGGAACGCGACGGCGCTGCCGGGGATGCGGGGGTTGCTGCGCTCGGTGCGCACGCCGGGGTTCGCGGACACGGTGTTCCACGAGGTCGAGGCGCGCTCGGTGCTGAACCGGGTGCCGTCGTCGTCGCCGGTGCCGTTCGGCTGGACGGTCAACCCCTACCGCGGCTGCTCGCACGCGTGCACCTACTGCCTCGTCCCGGAGACCCCGGTGCTCACCGCGGACGGCCGGTCGCGGCCGATCGGGGAGCTGCGCCCGGGTGACGAGGTGGTCGGCACCGTCGCCGACGGCGGCGGTCGGCGCCGCTTCGTCCGCACCCCGGTGCTCGCGCGCTGGTCGACGCGGCGCCGCGCCCAGGAGGTGACCCTCGACGACGGCACGCGGCTCGTCACCTCCGCCGAGCACCGCTTCCTCACCACCTCCGGCTGGGCGCACGTGCGCCCGGGGCGCTGCCGGGCCTCCGCGGACCGGCCGCACCTGGG
>NZ_WWFY01000942.1:0-641 GCF_009864975.1 Pseudonocardia sp. SID8383 | reverse complement strand
CGCCCCGGACGCGACCGGTCCCGAGGAGTCGGCGCCCGCGGAGACCGCCGCGGCCCCGGAGGCGACCACCCCCGCGGCCGGGGCCCCCGCCGCCGGGCGCGGCAGCGACCTGGACTGCGTCGATCTCTCCCGGGCACAGGCCCAGGCCGTGCTCGCCGCCGACCCGTCGGACCCGAACAACCTGGACCGCGACGACGACGGCCGGGCCTGCGAGGGCTCGGACCTCGTCGCGGCCGCCGGTACCGGGCAGGTCCGCGCGGTCCCGGGTGGTGGTGTCGAGGCCGGTGACGGCTCCGGCGGCGCCGGGGTCGACCCCACGGTGTTCCTGCTGTTCGGGACGGGCGCGGTCCTCGCCACCGGGGCGGGCGTCGTCGTGTGGAGCGGGCGTCGCACCGGCCGCGCCGCGCTCCCCCTGACCACCCGCCACTCGTGACCCCCGCCCCCGCTCCGGCGGCCCCGAGGGAACACAGCACGCGCGCCGCTCCGGAGAACGCGCTCCCGATCGGGAACGCGTCCTCCGACCCCGCGCGCGTCCGAGGTCCGCGGGGGCCGCTCGGGCCCCGTGCCGTGCGACGGGTGTGGTGGGGGGTGCTCGTCGTGCTGGCGCTGGCCGTCCCGCTCGGGGCGCCGCCGGTGGCGGT
>NZ_WWFY01000941.1:0-529 GCF_009864975.1 Pseudonocardia sp. SID8383 | reverse complement strand
CCGGCGGCCGCGAGCAGCGACCCGACCAGCACCACGGCCGTGAGCCGGGGGATCGGGCGCGGCGTGACCGCGGGGACACCGTGCAGGGTCGGGTCGGGGTCGGTCGTGGGTGGCCGGGGCGGGATCGCGTCGGGAGGTGGGACGGCCGTCGCCACGGTCGCGCCCGTCCCGGTGCTGTCCGGCGCGGCGGCCGCCGATGCCTCGCTCCCGGTCGACGGGATCGGGTCCGGGTCGGCGGGCACCGTCGTCCCGCTGTCCGGTCCCGTGGAACCGCCGCCCGATCCGGTGGAGCCGCTGCCCGGTCCCGTGGAGCCGCTGCCCGATCCGGTGGAGCCGCTGTCCGGCGCCGTCGGCCGGCTGTCCGCCGTGGGGGAACCGCTGCCCGGCACCGGGGGATCCGTCGTCGCGACGCCCGGGGGCGCACCGTCCGGCACGACGGCACCCGACGGTGGGGCACCCGGGTGCTCCACGTCCGGATCCGGCGCCTGCGGGCCCGGGTCGACGGACCCCGGCGCGGTGGCCGGGCGGG
>NZ_WWFY01000940.1:0-535 GCF_009864975.1 Pseudonocardia sp. SID8383 | reverse complement strand
GCGCCCCCGGCGGGAAGATCGACCTGAACACCGCGACCGCGTCCGACCTCGACGCCCTGCCCGGCGTCGGCCCGGTCACCGCGAAGAAGATCATCGACTGGCGCAATGCCAACGGGCGCTTCAGCCGGGTCGAGCAGCTGCGGGAGATCGACGGCATCGGCGAGCGCCGCTTCGCCCAGCTCCAGGAACTGGTGCGGGTGTGACCCGCGCCGGAGCCCGCCGGGCGGATGCGGTCCACGGGGAGCTCGACGACGAGCTCGACGAGCCGGCCGAGCGTCCCGCCCCACCCGACCTGCGCCTCGTCCCCGCCGCGCTCGCCACGTGGGCCGCCGTCCTCGCCGGGCTGCTCGGCGGCACCACGGGTGGGATCACCGCCGCCGTCCTCGCGGCGCTCGCCCTGCCGGTCGCGCTGCTCCGCGCCCGGACCAGCGCCCGTGCCGCGGCACCGTCGTCGATCGTGCTCGCCGCGGCCGGGTGCGCCCTCGTCGCGGCCGTCCTGGTCACCGTCCACGCGGCCGCGCTGGCGTCGCACCCG
>NZ_WWFY01000939.1:0-2500 GCF_009864975.1 Pseudonocardia sp. SID8383 | reverse complement strand
GCCCGGGTGGTCCCGCAGGTGGTCGAGCAGCCGGCCGGCCTGGGCGCGCAGCGCGGGGCGGCCGCGGCCCGAGAGCAGCAGCGGGACCACGGCCGGGGTGGCCCCGGGACCGGGGTCGGGGGCGGGCGCGGAGTCCGGTCCCTGCTCCAGCACCGTGTGCACGTTGGTGCCGCTGATCCCGAACGACGACACCGCGGCCCGGCGCGGACGGCCGGTCTCCGGCCACGCGGTCTGCTCGGTGAGCAGCTCCACGGCGCCCTCGGTCCAGTCCACGTGCGAGGAACGGGTGTCCGCGTGCAGCGTGCGGGGCAGCACGCCGTGCCGCATCGCCAGCACCATCTTGATCACGCCGGCGACGCCGGCGGCGGCCTGGGTGTGCCCGATGTTGGACTTCAGCGACCCCAGGTGCAGCGGCCGGTCGGTGTCCCGGTCCCGGCCGTAGGTGGCCAGCAGCGCCTGGGCCTCGATCGGGTCGCCCAGCGAGGTGCCGGTGCCGTGCGCCTCGACGACGTCGACGTCGTCGGTGGACAGCCCCGCGCTCGCCAGCGCCTGGCGGATCACCCGCTGCTGGGACGGCCCGTTCGGGGCGGTGATCCCGTTGGAGGCGCCGTCGGAGTTGACCGCGGACCCGCGGACCACGGCCAGGATGTCGTGGCCGTGGCGCAGCGCGTCGGACTGCCGTTCCAGCACCAGCATGCCGACGCCCTCGGACCAGCCGACGCCGTCGGCGTCGTCGGAGAAGGCCTTGCAGCGCCCGTCCGGGGACAGGCCGCGCTGGCGGGCGAAGTCGACGAACGCCGCCGGGGTGGACATGACGGTGACACCGCCGGCCAGCGCGAGCGAGCACTCCCCGGTCCGCAGCGCCTGCATCGCCCAGTGCATCGCGACCAGCGAGGACGAGCACGCGGTGTCGACGGTGACCGCGGGCCCCTCCAGCCCGAGGGTGTAGGCGACCCGGCCCGAGGCCAGGCTCGGCGAGCTGCCGACCCCCTGGAAGCCCTCGAACTCGGGCCCCCCGGCCAGGACGGCGTTGTAGTCGCTGTACATGACACCGGCGAACACGCCGGTCGCGGTGCCGCGCAGCGTCGACGGGTCGATGCCCGCCCGCTCGACGGCCTCCCACGAGGTCTCCAGCAGCTGGCGCTGCTGCGAGTCGGTGGCCAGCGCCTCGCGCGGGCTCATCCCGAAGAAGGCCGGGTCGAACTCGCCCGCCTCGTGCAGGAACCCGCCGGAGCGGGTGTAGGTGGTGCCGGGGTGGTCCGGGTCCGGGTGGTGCAGCGCCTCGAGGTCCCAGTTCCGGTTGGTCGGGAAACCGGAGATCGCGTCGGTGCCCTCGGTGACCAGGCGCCACAGCTCGTCGGGCGTGGACACCCCGCCCGGGTAGCGGCAGGCCATGCCGACGATGACGATCGGGTCCTCGACGTCCACCGCGACGCGGGCGGCCGGGACGGCCTCGGTCTCGGCGCCCAGCAGCTCGTCGGTGACGTGGGCCGCGAGGTGCCGGACCGTCGGGTGGTCGAACACGAGTGTGGCGGGCAGCCGCAGCCCGGTGACGGTACCGAGCCGGTTGCGCAGCTCGACGGCGGTCAACGAGTCGAACCCGAGGTCGCGGAACGCGCGGCCGGCGTCGACGTCGGCCGCACCGGCGTGCCCGAGCACCAGGGCGACCTGGCCGCGGACCAGGTCCAGGACCATCTCCTCGCGTCCCTCGGCGTCCAGGCGGGCCAGCCGCTGGGCGAGACCGTTCGCCGTCGCCGAGCCGGTGGCCGCGGTGCGCCGGGCCCGGGTACGGATCAGGGACCGGAGCAGCGGCGGGACCTCGCCGCCGGCCCGCAGGGCGGGCAGGTCCAGACGGACCGGCACCAGGGCGGGCTCGGGGGCGCCGAGCGCGGCGTCGAACAGGGTCAGCCCCTGCTCCACGGTGAGGGCGGGGGTCCCGGCGCGGGCCATTCGCGCCATGTCCTCGTCGGAGACGCCACCGGTCATCCCGCCGGTCCGCTCCCACGGTCCCCAGGCCAGCGACAGACCTGCCAGGCCCGCGGCCCGACGGTGCGCGGCGAGCGCGTCGAGGGCGGCGTTGCCCGCCGCGTAGTTCGCCTGCCCGGGGCTGCCGAACACCCCGGCGACCGAGGAGAACAGCACGAACGCGTCGAGGTCGAGACCCAGGGCCGCGGCCGCGGTGTGCAGGTTCCACGCGGCGTCGACCTTCGGGCGCAGCACCGCCGCGAGCCGCTGCGGGGTCAGCGAACCGACGGTGGCGTCGTCGAGCACCCCGGCGGCGTGCACCACCGAGGTCACCCGGTGCGCGCCGAGCAACTCGGTCACCGCCGCGGGGTCGCTCACGTCGCAGGCGACGACCTGGGCCCGCGCACCGGCGGCGGTGAGGTCGGAGACCAGCTCGGCCGCGCCGTCGGCGGCCGGGCCGCGGCGCCCGACCAGCAGCAGGTCGGTCACGCCGTGGGTGGTGGCCAGGTGCCGGGCGACGACGGCACCCAGGCCG
>NZ_WWFY01000938.1:0-568 GCF_009864975.1 Pseudonocardia sp. SID8383 | reverse complement strand
CCGGGGTCTGGTGGCTGGCCCACGCCGAGGCCGAGCGGCGCGCCGAGGAGGTGTCGCGACGGGTGGCGACGGCCGTCGTCGTCGGCCTGGCCGACCGCGACCTCGCCACCGCCGGGCCCGCCGGCCGCGAACGGCTGCTGGCCGACCTCGCGCCGTTCCGGGCGACCGGGATGGTCAGCCGGGTCAAGGTGTGGTTGGTGGAGGGCCCGACGGCGCGGCTGGTGTTCTCCGACGAGGCCCGCATCGAGGGTCTGACCCGCCGGTTCGATCCCGTCCTCGCCGCCCGGCTCGACGGCGGCGCCGCGGTGGTGCTCCCCGTCCCCGACGACGGCGAGCACCGCTACGAGCGCGGTGGCGGGCTCCGCGAGGTCTTCCTCGGCTTCACCGACGGTGCCGGGCGCCCGGCCCGGTTGGAGGTCTACGTCCCGGCCGACGTCGACGGGGCCACCGCACACGCCGTCGGGCTGCTGCTGCCGCCCGCGGTGGCCGGGATGCTGCTCGTCGCGGCCGCGGTCCTGCCGCTGTCGGTGGCGCTGGCGCGGCGTCGCGAGCGCGAGCGGACCGAGCG
>NZ_WWFY01000937.1:0-695 GCF_009864975.1 Pseudonocardia sp. SID8383 | reverse complement strand
TGCGGCCGGGGTCGGCGGCCAGCCCGTCGGCGACCCGGCGGGCCAGGGTCCGCGGGTCGGCGGCCCGCTCGGGGCCGTGCACACCCTGCTCGGGACGGGTGCGCAGCGGCAGCGCGGCGATCGTGCGCTGCGGGCCGGTGACCAGCGCGGTCAGGGTGCGCTCGAACATCTCGAGCAGCAGGCCCGCGGTGGCGTCGTCGACGCGGGCGGTGTCGTGCTTGAGCACGACGGAGGTCTCCCGGCCCGGCCGCACGACCAGCGCGAGCGGGTAGTGCACCGCGTCGCGCACCTCCACCCCGGTGACCAGGCCGTTCGCGGTCTGCTCCGCGGCGTAGTTCTCGATCACCACGATGGAGTCGAACAGCTCCCCGCGGCCGCGCTGCAGCTCCGCGAGCCGGACCTGCGGGTGGTCGAGGACGGCGGTGCGGCCGTCCTGCATCCGGCGCAGCGGCGCGGCCGGCGGCTCTCCGGGTGCCCAGCGCATCCGCACCGGGACGGTGTTGACGAACAGCCCGACGGCCTCGCCGATGCCGTCGACGGCGGCGTCGCGGCCGGACACGGTGCTGCCGACGAGCACGTCCCGGCTGCCGGTGAGCGCGCCGACGGTGAGGGCCCAGGCGGTGTGCAGCACCGTCGACGGGGTGACGCCGCGGGCGCGGGCGGCGCGGTCGAGGGCGGCGGTCGCGCCGGCGTCG
>NZ_WWFY01000936.1:0-970 GCF_009864975.1 Pseudonocardia sp. SID8383 | reverse complement strand
GACCCCGAGGTCGTCCTGGCGCTGGCCGCGCTGGGGGAGACCGCGCCCCCGGGGCGGCTGCACCGGCACGACGAGCTGGTCGTCGACCTCGACGACGGCGGGACGGTGACCGTCCCGGCCTGGCCCGGCCGCGGCGACGACTGGCACGCCGCGGACCCGCTGCGGGCGCTGGTGGCTGCGCTGGCGCTCCGGCGCCGTGTCAGGATGCTCGGGTGAGTGAGCGACTGCCCCGACGGGTCGCGGTGCTGTCGGTGCACACCTCCCCGACCGAGCAGCCCGGCACCGGCGACGCCGGTGGGATGAACGTCTACGTCGCGCAGACGGCGATCCGGATGGCCCGCCGCGGCGTCCAGGCGGAGATCTTCACCCGCGCCACGTCGTCGGAGCAGCCACCGACGGTCGAGCTGGAGCCCGGCGCGACGGTCCGGTTCGTCGCCGCGGGCCCCTTCGAGGGCCTCGGCAAGGACGACCTGCCGAGCCAGCTGTGCGCCTTCACCGCGGGGGTGCTGCGGGCCGAGGCCCGCCACGACCCGGGCTGGTACGACGTCGTGCACTCCCACTACTGGCTGTCCGGCCAGGTCGGCTGGCTGGCCCGGGACCGCTGGGGGGTGCCGCTGGTGCACTCCGCGCACACCCTGGCCAAGGTCAAGAACGCCGCGCTCGCCGCCGGGGACACCCCCGAGCCGCGGGTGCGGGTGATCGGCGAGGACCAGGTCGTCGCCGAGGCCGACCGGCTGGTGGCGAACACCGAGATCGAGTCGAAGCAGCTGCTGGACCTCTACGACGCCGACCCGCGCCGCACCGTCACCATCCCGCCCGGGGTGGACACCGACCGCTTCCGGCCCGGGGACCGCGCCGCGGCCCGCGCCGAGCTGGGCCTGCCCGCCGGGGCGGTGGTGCTGGCGTTCGTCGGGCGCATCCAGCGGCTCAAGGCCCCCGACGTGCTGCTGCGCGCCGCGGCCGAGCTGGC
>NZ_WWFY01000935.1:0-1233 GCF_009864975.1 Pseudonocardia sp. SID8383 | reverse complement strand
GGCGGGCTCGCCGGCGCCCGGGCATCCGCCGTTCGGTGCCCCGGTGTCCGGCCCCGCCGGACCCGCCCCCGGGGGTGGCGACGAGCACCTCACGCGTGCCGTCCGCCGTCCGGACCCACCCGCCGGCGGGACCCACGGCCGCCACCACGACGACCCGTCGGACCCCGGCCCCACCCGCCCGATGCTCCGTCCGGACGACGACCCGGACCACCCCGCGACCCGGTGATCACCGGTTGTGGAGCGCAGCGTCCGCCCGGTGGGCGCCGGACTCCACAACCGGTGATCATCGTCGTACCGGGACGGGTGAGGCCGGTCTCAGGACCACCCGTCGCCACCCGGCGCGCGTCTACCCTCGCGTCCGGCGCGCGGCCACCGGAGGTCGCGCCACCCGCGGATTGCCCGACCGGTACCCCACCAGGACCGGAACGGGAGGAAACGGATTCTCGTGATGGACTCTGCGATCGATGGCGGTCGCCCCGCGCGGCTCGCGGTCGGGGTGGTCTCGGCCGGTCGGGTCGGTGCGGTGCTGGGCGCCGCGCTCGCCCGCGCGGGCCACCACGTCGTCGCCGCCTCCGGGGTCTCGCAGGCCTCGGTGCGCCGGGCGGAGACCCTGCTCCCCGACGTCCCCCTGCTCCCGCCGGACGAGGTCTGCTCGCGCGCCGACCTGGTCCTGCTCGCCGTCCCCGACGACGTGCTGCCCGGCCTGGTCCGTGGCCTCGCCGCCGCCGGGTGCTTCCGCCCGGGCCAGATCGCCGTCCACACGGCGGGGTCGCGCGGCGTCGCGGTGCTGGACCCGGCGACGGAGCAGGGTGTGCTGCCGCTGGCGCTGCACCCGGCGATGACGGTGACCGGCCGCCCCGAGGACGTCGACCGGCTCGCCGCCTGCTGCATCGGCGTCACCGCCCCCGGCGACCCGGAGCACGGCGACCCGCGCGAGGCCGTCGGCTGGAGCGTCGCCGAGGCACTCGTGCTGGAGATGTCGGCCGAGCCCGTCCGCATCCCCGAGGCGATGCGCCCGCTCTACCACGCCGCGCTCGCCCACGGCGCCAACCATCTGACCACCCTGGTCGGGGACTGCGTGCAGCTGCTGGAGACCGCCGGCATCCGGCCCGCGGAGCGGCTCGTCGCGCCGCTGCTGTCGGCCGCGCTGGACAACGCGCTGCGCCACGGCGACCGCGCGCTGACCGGACCGGTCGCCCGCGGCGACGCCGGCACCGTCCGGACCCACCTGGA
>NZ_WWFY01000934.1:0-1161 GCF_009864975.1 Pseudonocardia sp. SID8383 | reverse complement strand
TGCCGGCAGCACGGCGCGGGCCGGTGGGGGCGCCGGCCGTCAGGCCGAGAGGTTGCCGCGCCCCTTGCGACGGCGCGCGGCGAGGATCGCGCGGCCGGCGCGGGTGCGCATGCGCAGCCGGAAGCCGTGCGTCTTGGCCCGGCGGCGGTTGTTCGGCTGGAAAGTACGCTTGCTCACGGTCGGCTCCTGGTCGGCGGTTCGCAGGCGTCCTGCGACGCCGAGATGTCTACGGTCACTGGCTCGGGTTCGCGGGCCACCGGCCACACGACGCTCCACAACGACAGATGCGGGGAGCCGCGTTCGACGGGCGCGACACGCCCATCCGACCAGGTGTCCGGTCGTCAAGGGTACGCAGCGCGTTTCGAGGGGGTCAAACCGCCCCCACCGGGCGCCGCGACCCCGCCGGACGCCCGCCACGACGGCTGCTGCTAGCGTCGCCGACCCCGCCCGGGACCGGCGCGGGAGTAACGACCGCCCGCACCCCGACCGAGACCTCCACACGACCGACGGCCGGTGCCCCGATGCGCGTCGGCCGGGACCTGCTGCGTACCTTTACGCACAAGTGTGGACAACTCTGGGGATACATCGCCCCCGAGGCCGAGTCCTCGTGTCCGGACGGCTCATCGCCAGTGCTCCGGGGGGAGCAGACCGCCGGCGGCGGTCGATCGGGAGGGGGAAACGCGGATGACCGACCAGCCGGGCGATCTCGGCGCGGTCTGGAACCGGGTCATCGCCGATCTCTCCGGCGCGTCGGCCGAGTCCGGCACACCCGCCCTCTCCCCGCAGCAGCGCGCGTTCCTGCGCCTGACCCGTCCCCTCGGCCTGCTCGACGGCACCGCACTGCTCGCCGCGCCGAGTGAGTTCGCGAAGGACGCCATCGAGCGGATCCTGCGCAGGCCGATCAGCGACGCCCTCGGCCGCCACCTCGGTGTGGCGGTCAACCTCGCCGTCGTCGTCGACGCCTCCGCGGCGTCCGGCGGCACCGAGGTCCCCGACCCGCCCGGGTTCGGCATGCACCGCGGCGTCACCGCGGGGGACAGCGTCCGCGACACCGGCACCGGTGACCGGGCCGGCGACGACCCGGCCGCGTCGGCCGACGGGGACCACGGCACCCGTCCCGCACACGACCGCCCCGCGCGCGAGCACGCCCCCGCCGACGGC
>NZ_WWFY01000933.1:0-1424 GCF_009864975.1 Pseudonocardia sp. SID8383 | reverse complement strand
GTCGCCGCCGAGCAGGCCCGGACCGCCTACGACGAGGCCGAGAGCCGCCGCGCCGACGCCGCGACCGAGCTGGCCGTCGCCCGCCGCGAACTGGAGCGGTTCACCGGCAGCGAGCGGCCGATCGACCCCTACGACCCGCCCCGCGACGCCGAGCACGGCCGCGAGCTGGTCGCCCGCGCCACGGCCGACCTGGACGCGGCGGGCAAGGACCTGGAACGCCGTCGTCGGGCCCGGACCGACGCCGAGGACGCCCACCGCACCGCCACCGACCTCGCCCGCGGGTTCGGGCTGGTCGTGTCCTCGCTGGACGAGACGCCCGAGCCGTCCGGGGTGCCGTTCGACGGCGACGTCGAGGCCGCCCAGGCTGCGCTCAAGCGCCACCAGAACGCCGTCCGCGACGCGGCGGGGGAGCGGACACGCGCCGAGAAGAAGGTCCGCGAGGGCGTCGACGCCGTCGCCCGCTTCGCCCAGGACCCGCGGTTCGCGACCCTGAGCTCCCCGGTGCACCGCCACATCGGCGGTGTCGACCGGTCGGAGATGCCCGGCCTCGCCGCGGAGTGGATCGCCGCGCTGCGCCCGCGGCTGCGCTCCCTCGACGACGACCTCGGCAACATCGAGCGGCACCGCTCCGGGATCGTCACCCGGCTGTCCGGGATGGTCGGCGAGGCGCTGCGGACGGTGCGCCTCGCGCAGCGGCTGTCCCAGCTGCCCGAGGGCCTCGGCGACTGGTCGGGCCAGCAGTTCCTGCGGATCCGGTTCGAGGAGCTGCCCGACGCGGCGCTGCGCCACGAGCTCGGCGCCGTCGTCGACCGCACCGCCACCGGCATGGCGGGCGGGAAGGCGAAGGACCGGCGCGACGGCATGTCCATGCTGCTGCGCGGGGTCCGGGCCGCGATGCCGAAGGGTGTCCGGGTCGAGATGCTCAAGCCCGACGCCGTGCTGCGCACCGAGCGGCTGCGCGTTTCCGCGATCAAGGACGTGTTCTCCGGCGGGCAGCAGCTGACCGCGGCGATCGTCCTGTACTGCACGATGGCGGCGCTGCGGGCGCACCAGCGCGGGCAGGGCAGGCGGGCGCACGCGGGCGTGCTGTTCCTCGACAACCCGATCGGGCGGGCGTCGGCGGGGTACCTGCTGGAGCTGCAGTTCGGCGTCGCACAGGCCCTCGGCGTGCAGCTGGTCTACACGACCGGGCTGTTCGACGCCGGCGCGCTGTCGTCGTTCCCGCTGCTCGTGCGGCTGCGCAACGACGCCGACCTGCGCGCCGGACGCAAGTACCTGTCCGTCGACGAGCGGGTCACCCGGTCGGTGCCCGACGCCGACGCCCCCGGCGGCCGGATCACCGCCGCCCGCGTCTACCGGCGCCCCGAGGCCGCGGTGGCCGCCGGCACCGGCGACGACGGCGCGGGGTCGGCCGGATGACCCCG
>NZ_WWFY01000095.1:0-947 GCF_009864975.1 Pseudonocardia sp. SID8383 | reverse complement strand
TGACGGTCGGGACGCCGGTCGGCGGGCTGCGGTGCTACCTCGCCGTCGCGGGCGGGCTGGAGGTGCCGCTCGCGCTGGGCAGCCGCAGCACCGACCTGCTGTCCGGGCTGGGGCCCGGCCCGGTCGCCGACGGCGACGAGCTGCCGGTCGGCCCGTGGTCCGGCGGGATCCCGGTGTCCGGGCCGGTCCCGGTGTCCCTGCCCGGTGCCGTGGTCGGGCTGCGGGTGCGCCCCGGCCCCCGCGACGACTGGTTCGCCGACCCACGCGCCGCCCTCACAGGTCCGCTGTGGACGGTGACGGCCGACGGGAACCGGATCGGGGTCCGTCTCGACGGGCCGTCCCCGGAGCGGCTCCCGGAGCTGCGCGACCGGGAGCTGCCGAGCGAGGGGATGGTGACCGGCGCGGTACAGGTTCCGCCGCACGGGCCGCCGGTGGTGTTCCTCGCCGACCGTCCGACGACCGGTGGCTACCCGGTGATCGCCGTCGTCGCGCGCGCCGACCTGCCGCTGCTCGCCCAGGCCCCGCCGGGGACGGGCGTGCGGTTCACCGTGCTGCGCTGAGGCTCAGCGCTCGGCGTCCTCGCCGTCGAGGATGGTGCGGACGTCGTCGACGGCCATCCCGGACAGCCGGCCGATCTGCGCCGGGTCGAGGCCGCACTCGTGCAGGTGCCGGACGGCGCCGGCCAGGTCCTCGCGGCGGCGACGCAGGACCGCGTCGAGTTCGGCGATGCGGTCGCGGGTGTCGTCGAGCCGTTCGGTCGCGTCGACGGCGCGGGCCGGGTCCTCCAGGAGCACCCCGAGCAACCGGTCCTTCGCGTCGCCGGACGCCGGGGTGCGCGCCCCCGCGGTCGGGACGACGGCGAGCGGCAGCTCCTGCTGCTCGCCACCGGGGGCGTCGGGCTGCGGGTCGACGACGGCGTCGGTGGCGCGCAGGCGCGCCCGCTGCAC
>NZ_WWFY01000932.1:0-1455 GCF_009864975.1 Pseudonocardia sp. SID8383 | reverse complement strand
ATCGCCCCGGCCGGCCCGGGACGCGCCGGAGGCGCCAGGTCGACGACGTAGCCGCCGAGCGCGGCCAGCGCGAGCCCCACCGACACCCCCTGGACCGCCCGCCCGATGATCAACGGCGCGGACGAGTCGACGGTGGCGAGGACCAGGCACGCCACCGCGCCGACGATCAGCGCGGGCACCGCCACCCGGCGCCGGCCCACGTGGTCGGACAGGCTGCCGCAGCACAGCAGGGCGACCAGCAGCGGCACGACGTAGACGGCGAACGCGCCGGTGAGCGCGACCGTCGAGATGCCGTAGGACCGCTGGTAGACGACGTAGAGCGGTGCCGGCACCCCGGCCGCGGCGCAGACCACCACGAAGGACACCGATGCCGTCGCGAAGGCCGGCGGGAACGATCGGGACCGGAACACCGGTCTCAGGTCGCCGGGACGGCGGACAGCAGAGCAGCGAAGATCACCGTCCGAGACTAGGCGCTCCGCAACGATGTCCAGGAGCACAGGGGCGTCGGCACACCGTCCGACGACCGGCCCCCGCAGCGCGACGCCGGCCGGCCCCGTCCCCGACGTCCACCGCCGCCGGCGCCGACCGGGCCGCCGCGTCCTCAGCCCTGCTGCGCTGCCCACTCCTCGACCCGGCGCCCGCTCTCCTCCGGCGACAGGTCCTCCACCCGGGTCATCACCGCCCACCGCACCCCGTACGGGTCGACGACCGAGCCGAACCGGTCCCCGGACACGAATGTCGAGACCGGCTCGCGCACCGTCGCCCCGGCCTCGACCAGCGTCGCGACGGCCGCGTCCACATCGGGTACGTACACCGCGAGCGACAGCGACACCGGGTGGTCACCCGCCGGTGCGGCGACGAGGCCGTGGTCGGGCATCGCGTCGGAGACGGTGAACCGGCCGGCCGCCAGCTCCAGCTCGGCGTGCCCGACCATCCCGCCCATCTCGGTGACCGAGAGCACCCGGGCCCCGAAGGCGGCGCAGTAGAGTTCGATGGCCGCGCGGGCGGGCGATGCCACCAGGTGCGGGGTGAGTGAGGTGACCCCGTGCGGACGGCCGTCGGTGGTGTGGGCGCCGGTGAGGCTGCTCGTGAGCTCCATACGGGGAGCCTCCCCGCCCCGCGACGGCGTGGATTGAACATTGCCGACAGGGGGTTGGTCGATGACCGTCGAGTCGCGCGGACACCTGAACCCGGGTGCCCCCGAGGTCACGCTCGACCGGGCGCCCATCGGGCTCGACGACCTCGTCCGGTGGGTGTGGACCGCCCGCTGGGACGTCCCGCCGGGGCGCACGGTGCGCCAGCGGGTACTGCAGTACCCGGCGTTCAACCTCGTCACCGACCCCGTCACCGCGACGCTGCACGGGCCGCGCACCGGCGTCGACGTCCGGGAGCTGGCCGGGCGGTCCTGGGTCGTCGGCGTCCTGCTGCGGCCCGGCGCGACCCCGCTGTTCACCG
>NZ_WWFY01000931.1:0-1869 GCF_009864975.1 Pseudonocardia sp. SID8383 | reverse complement strand
CGGCGACGACCACGACCGCCAGGACCACCCAGCCGGCGATCCCGAAGGCCTTCTCGAACTGCTCGGCGGCCTCGCGCAGCAGGAACCCGGCGGTCACGTGCACGGCCGACCAGACCGTCGCCCCGACGACGACGGCGGGCAGGAACCGCCGCAGCGGCAGCCCGGACGCCCCCGCCGCGGCCGGGGTCATCGTGCGCACCACCGGCAGGAACCGGGCGCCGAGCACCGCCCACGGACCCCAGCGGCGCAGGGTGCGGGCGGCATCGTCCCAGGCGTCGCGGCCCATCCGGCCGATGACCCGCGACCCGCGCAGCCGCGGGCCGAAACGGCGGCCGATCGCGTAGCCGATCGCGTCGCCGCAGGCGGCGGCGACCGCGACCACACCGGTGACCAGCACCGCGGCCGGGACGTCCGGGACGGCCATCGCGGCGGCGATGAGCACGGTCTCGCCGGGCAGGACCAGCCCGACGCCGATCGTGGTCTCACCGAGGGTGACCAGCCCCGCGACGAGCACCACCACCCACAACGGGACGGAGGTCAGGAAGTCGATGATCTCAGTGATGGGAGGCTCCTCGGCCGGGGTGACGGGGCCGCGTCAGTCGACGCAGGGCACCCCGTCGGCGGTCAGCTCGGGCTGGGTGTCGGCGGGCGGGGTCGGGTCACCCCGGGGCACCGCGGCCCGTCCGGTCCCGCTCTCCGTCGTGGCCGGGGCCGATACCGCCGGCGCGGCGGAGTCCGCGTCGTCGCCGTCCCCGGGTTCGGCCGGTGCCCCGGGCGCGGCCAGCCCGGCGAAGAACGCCGTGACCTGCGCCGGGTCGACCTTCACCGCGACACCCTCGCTGCCGGTCCGGTAGTCGGCCCGGCCGGTGGGGACGGTGCGGAAGGTGACCCGGTCACCGCGCAGCTGCGCGGCGTGGGCGAGCATCGAGGTGAGGTCCCAGCCCTGGTCGAGCACGACGGCACCGTTGACCGCCTGCATCAGGTCGGCGACGGCCGTCGGGTCGGTGAGGGTGCCCGCCGACAGGAGCCGGTGGGTCAGCCCTGCGAGGAACGCCTGCTGGCGACGGACCCGGTCGAGGTCCCCCTCGGGCAGGCCGTGCCGCTGACGGACGAACTGCAGGGCCTGGGCGCCCTGCACGGTCTGCGGGCCCGCGGCGAAGTCGGCGCCGGAGTAGCTGTCGCGCACCGGGGCCCTGAGGCACACCGGGACGCCGCCGAGCGCGCGGGTGATCTCGGCGAACCCGGCCAGGTTGACCTGGGCGTAGTGGTCGATCGAGACACCGGTGAGCTCCTCGACGGTGCGCACGAGCAGCCTGCTGCCCGCGGCGTTGGCCTCCCGCTCCAGGTCCGGCCCGCCCAGCCCCCGCCGGATCAGATCCGGCCGGGCCGTCGCCGCACCGCGCGCCAGCGCAGAGTTGATCTTGTGTGTGCCGAGGCCGGGGACGTCGACCCAGGAATCGCGCGGGATCGACACCGCGGAGGCGCCGAGGTCGGGGTCGTCCGGGATGCGGACCAGCATCAGGGTGTCGGTGTTGTCCTGGCCGTCGGCGTCGCCCGCGTCCAGGGCGTCGAGGACCTCGCGGGGCAGCGGGTTGCCGCGGGCGTCGACCCGGGAGTCGCTGCCGACCAGCAGGATGTCGGTCGCGCCGTCGGCGACGTGCGGTCCGGTCACGTCCGCGGTGGTCAGACCGCTGGTGCCGCCGACCATCGCCCAGCCGGCGCCGGTGGCGAGGAAGACCGCGACCGACAGTGCCGCGACGAGACCGCGGACGCGGTACCGCAACGGGGCGGGGGCGCGCTGCTCGGCGCGGGGCCAGGGGGCGACGGGGCGGATCGGGGTGGTGGGGCGGGTGCCGGGGTCGGCGGGCC
>NZ_WWFY01000930.1:0-1963 GCF_009864975.1 Pseudonocardia sp. SID8383 | reverse complement strand
GGGGCGACGGCGGCGCCGGTGGTCAGGGCGGCCGCGGCCAGGCAGGCCGCCGCCACGGCACGCAGGCGGCGTCCCCCGGGACGTCGCGTCGCGCCCACGCTCGGGCGTCCCGGAACGGGCGGTGTCGCTGCGGACGGTCTCGGTGCGGACATGGGGTTCCCTTCGGACGGCGTCGTCGACGGCCGGTGCTGTGGCCCCGCCCGGGTCGCGGGCAGGGTCGTGCGACGGGGGCACCGGGTGGCGCCACCGCGGGAGTGCTGTGGGTCCGTGCGGGTCGGAGGGGGCGTCAGTCCCTGAGCCAGGCCGTGACGAAGTCGGTGATCCGGTCGACGATCGCGGCGACGATCGCCTCCCCGTGCTCCGGATCGGCCCGGCGGGGGTCGCCGAGGACCCCGTTGCCGGACAGACGGTCGTAGGGCGCGGTGAGCCTCGGACCACCGCGCCGGCGGGCCAGTGCGCCGAAGGCGTCGAGCTCGGCGAGCCGGGTGGTCCCGGCCGCGAGCCGGTCGGTGTGCACCAGGTGCGGTGCGACGGCGAGCATCTGCGCCGTCTCGGCCTGCCCGCTGTGCCCGCTGACCTCGGGCGGCCCGGCCGCGGCGACGACGTCGGCGGCCAGCGTGGTGAGCGGGCTCCAGGCGAACTGCAGGTCCGGACGGGCCGCGAGGAGGTCCTGCGCGACCGTCGCGAGGGTGGCGTCGTTCCCGCCGTGCCCCGTGACCACGCAGATCCGGCGCCAGCCGTGCCGGTACAGACCGTCGACGTACTCGCGGACGAGCGTGGCGAACGTCGTGGTGGTCAGGCTGACCGTGCCCGCGAAGGCCAGGTGGTGCGGCGACACCCCGACCGGCAACGACGGCCCGACGACGGCGGTGCCGCCCAGTGCCTCGGCGACCCGGTCGCAGACCGCCTCGGCGCGGATCAGGTCCGTCGCGAGCGGCAGTCCCGGCCCGTGCTGTTCGAAGGCCCCGGCCGGCAGCAGCACCACCGGGCTGTCGACGACGGCGGCCGCGGCCTCGACCGTCGTCATCTCCCCCAGGCGCCGCGTGCTCACGCGCCCACCGCCGCGGCGATGGAGGCGAGGTGCTCGCGACACAGCCGATCGGCCAGGTCCGGGTCGCCCCCACGGACGGCCTCGAGCAGCGCGACGTGCTCGGCGTGGTCGCGCTCGCGGTCGTCGTAGCGGTGCCGGATCTCGACCTGGTCGTGCGCACGCACGTGCAGCAGCGCCTCCACCGTCTCCCGGAGGAGCGCGTTGCCGCTGGTCGCGGCCAGCGCGACGTGGAAGTGCACGGCCGGACGGAGGTCACCGACCGGCGGGTGCAGGGCGTTGGTGACGCTCTCCGCGAGCATCGCCAGCCCCGCGGCGTCGCGCTCCCGGGCCGCGGCGGCCGCGATCGGCGGCTCCAGGACGAGCCGGGCGCGGATCAGCTCGTGCACGCCGTCGGGGGTCCGGGACGGCCGGTGCGGGTTGGCGAGCAGCCGCCGCCCGACCCCGGCGCCGACGTAGGTGCCCGAGCCGTGCCGGAACTCCACCGCACCGGTGGCCTCCAGGCGGCGCAGCGCCTCGCGGACGGTCGGGGTGGTGACCTCGAACCGTCGCGCCAGGTCGCGGGAGGACGCGAGCTGGTCCCCCGGGCCGAGGTTCCCGGTCCGGATGATGTCCATGATGTCGTCGGCCAGGCGCTCCGACAGCGTCTCCCCTGCGGTCATAAAGTGACTAAATCACTTAGAGACCTGACCGGTCAACTCTCTCCCGCCGCCTCCGCACGCCGGTGATCGCGATTCCGCGCGCTGATCCGCTGGGCGCGCGCGTCCGGACGCACGCGGACCGCGGATCACCGCGCGAACTCCGGATCACCGTGCGGGCGGGCTGCGGACGGACCGGGGACGGCGAGGCGCCGTCGGCGGCGGACGAACCGGGCCGCTCGGGCGGCAGTGGTCGGAGCGGGCCGGTCAGGCCCCG
>NZ_WWFY01000929.1:0-2054 GCF_009864975.1 Pseudonocardia sp. SID8383 | reverse complement strand
CCGCCGCCGCACCCGAACCGCGGGGCCACCGCGCTGTCGGTGCTCACCGCCCTGACCCAGACCCTCGCGACGGCCGGTGCCCGGCGCCGCCGCCCGGTCACCCCGGTGGACCGCACGCTGCTCGTCGAGGTGCACGCCGTGCGCCGTCCCTGCCCCGACGTCGCCGAGCTCGACCTCGTCCCGGCGGGCGCCGAGCCGCTTCCGGGCTGGCGGCCCGGCGCGCACGTCGACGTCGAGCTGCCCTCGGGGGTCATGCGCCAGTACTCGCTGTGCGGCGACCCGGACGACCGGTCGGTGTACCGGATCGCGGTACGGAAGGTGCCCGGGGGCACCGGCTCGCACGAGATGCACGCCCTGCGCCCCGGGGTGCGGCTGCGGCTGCACGGCCCGCGCAACGCCTTCCCGCTGGCCACGGCGCCGTCGTACCTGTTCGTCGCCGGCGGCATCGGGATCACCCCGATCGCGCCGATGGTCCGGGCCGCGCACGCCGCCGGGGTGCCGTGGCGGCTGGTGCACACCGGCCGGGACCGGGCGTCGATGCCACTGTCGGACGCACTGGCCGTGCTGGCCCCGGACCGGGTCCTGCGCCGCCCCGACGACGTCGCGGGTGTCCCGTCGGCGGCCGAGCTGCTGTCCGGGACCGACGCCGACGCCGCCGTCTACTGCTGCGGCCCGCCGCCGATGATCGAGTCGCTGCGCCGGGCGCTCCCCGCAGGGCAGCGGTTCCACTCCGAGCGGTTCTCCCCGCCCCCGATCCGCGACGGCCGCCCGTTCACCGTCCGGATCGCCGGTGGCCCGGACGTCGCGGTCCCCGCCGACCGCACCGCGCTGGACGCGGTCCGCGCGCTGCGCCCGGACGTGCCGTACTCGTGCCGGCAGGGGTTCTGCGGGACCTGCCACGTCCGGCTCGTGGAGGGCACCACCGTGGGCGACCCGGCCGGGCCGGGTCTGACCGCGCTGTGTGTCGGGCGGGCCACGGACGGGACGATCGTCGTCGATCTCGGGCGCTGAGGCGTGGGGTCCGTACCCTCGTCGGTGATGACCTCACCCGCACGTCCACCCCGGCGTATGACGCCCGAGGCCCGCCGCGCACAGCTCGTGTCCGCCGCGCTCGACCTCTACGGCGCCCGCTCGCCGGAGGAGGTGGCCGTCGAGGACGTCACCCGGGCCGCGGACGTGTCCCGGGCGCTGTTCTACCGGTACTTCTCCGGGATGGAGGAGCTGCACGTCGCGGCGCTGGGCAGCGTCGCCGAGGAGCTCATCGACCGGGTCGCGCTGCCCACCGAGGGCCCGCTGGACGGGCAGCTGGCCGACGCGCTGGACGTGTTCCTCGACGTCGTCGGCCGGCATTCGCGGGCCTACATCGCGCTGCTGCGCAGCGGTTCGGTCGTCTCCACCGGGGAGACCGACGCCATGGTCGACGGCGTGCGCGACCACATCGTGGACCTGCTGTGCGTGCGCGGCGGCGTCCCCGACCCGACCCCGCTGCAGCTGATGACCCTGCGCGGCTGGGTCGCGCTGGTCGAGGGCTCGGTGCTGGTGTGGCTGGAGGCGGGCCGGGTGCCCGCCCACGCCGAGCTGCGGGACTGGCTGGTGGAGCAGCTGTTCGCGATGCTCGGGGTCACCGTCGCCCGCGACCCGGACGCTCAGTTCTCCACGACGCCGAGCGCGTTGGGCACCAGCCGGTAGGCGTCCTCGGACGGGCTGTTCACGACCTGGTCGCGGAACACCATCGTCGAGGAGCCGCCGCCGTCGAGGTTGACGCCGTCGACGGCGCCCGCCCGGCGCAACTGCTCGGCGGTCTCGGCCAGGGTGATCCCGACCGAGGTCGACTCGCGGCCGTCGGCGGTGAGCAGGATCAGCCGTCCCTGCGCGGTGAGGCCCGCGGCGCTGCGCGGGTCGCGCGAGCGGGCGTCCAACCCGGCGACGGGTGTGCCGTCGCGCAGGATCGGTGACGCCCCGACCGCGGTCCGCGGCACGGTCCCCGACGCGGCGGTGAGCGCCTGCCGCACGGTGACACGGTCGCCGACGGCGAGCCCGCGCAGCGCGGCGGC
>NZ_WWFY01000928.1:0-2229 GCF_009864975.1 Pseudonocardia sp. SID8383 | reverse complement strand
GCCCGGTGCCCCGGCTGCCCGCCCCGCGTCGCCCCCGCGCGGACGGCGACGAGCCCGTCGGCACGGTCTACCGGCCGCCCGCGGTGTCCGCCCGGCCCCCGGTCGACCTCGACAACGGCCTGCTCGGCTTCTCGCGGCTGACCCGCGGCCGGGTCGGGGCCCGGGTGTTCACGATCGTCTTCGTCCTGATCTACCTGGTGATCCTCGTCCAGACGCTGTCCACCATCGTCTGAGGCAGCGCGTCCGCTGTCGGTCGCCCGGTCTAGCCTGAAGATCCGCACGCCGTGCCGGGTGAGGAGGAGGTGAGCCGCGATCACGACCCCGTCGTCGACGTCGCACCGCCTGACGTCGGTCCTCGCGATCCCCGCCTTCCGCAGGCTCTGGTCGGTCACCGCGGTCACCGCGACCGGCGAGTGGCTGGCGCTGCTGGCGCTCACGTCGCTGGCCACCCACCTCACCGCGGGCGCCGGGTTCACCGCGCAGAGCTTCGCGCTCGGGGGCGTCGTCGCGACCAAACTGGTGCCGTCGCTGCTGTTCGGGCCGCTCGCCGGGGTGCTCGCCGACCGCTTCGACCGGCGCAAGGTCATGGTGACCTGTGACCTCACGAAGTTCGTGCTGCTGCTGTCGATCCCGTTCGTCGGGCAGCTGTGGTGGCTGCTGGTCGTGACCCTGCTCCTCGAGCTGTGCACCATGTTCTGGATCCCGGCGAAGGACGCGGCGGTCCCGAACCTGCTGCGCAGCCCGGCCCAGATGGAGAGTGCGGCGCAGCTGAGCCTGCTGGTGACCTACGGCGTCGCCGTCGTCGGGGGTGCGGGGCTCTTCGCGCTGGTCAGCAAGGTCGGCCCGCTGTTCGGCGCGGACCAGGCGACCACCGTCTACGCGGCGCTGTGCGTCAACGGGTTCGCGTTCCTGGTCTCGGCGCTGGTCGTGTACTTCGCGATCCCGGAGATCTCCGGCCGGGCCACCGAGGCCGAGCGGCGGCACGCCCCGCCGTCGATGCTGTTCCTGCTGCGCGACGGCTACACCTTCGTCGTCCGCACCCCCCTCGTGCGCGGGCTGGTCGTCGGGATCATCGGCGCGTTCACCGCGGGCGGCGCCGTGATCGCGACGGCCAAGCTCTACGCGTCGAGCCTCGGCGGCGGGGATGCGGCGTACTCGATCCTGTTCGCGTCGGTGTTCGCCGGTCTCGCCGCGGGCATGGCCGTCGGTCCGGTGCTGGCCCGGCGGGTGCCGCACCGGCGGCTGTTCGGCAGCGCGATCATCGGGGCCGGGGGGTCGTTGGTCGTCGTGGCGGTGGCGGTGCACCTGTTCATGGCGATCGCCGCGGTGCTGTGCGTGGGTGCGTTCGCCGGGGTCGCGTTCCTGACCGGGCTCACGGTCATCGGCACCGAGGTCGCCGACGGGATCCGTGGTCGGGTCAACGCGTTCGTCCAGTCCCTGGTGCGGCTGGTGCTGCTGGGGGCGATGTCGGTGGTGCCGGTCGTCGTCGGCGTCGTGGCGACGCGGACGGTGACCGTGGGCGACACCGCGCTGCTGGTCGACGGCACACGGTTCGTCCTCGCCGGCGGGGGCGTCCTGGCGGCGGTGGTCGGCGTCGTCGCGCGCCGGCAGATGACGGAGGAGGGGGCGTCGTGAGCGTGTGGGACGACGTGGTGGGCCAGCCCGCCGCCGTCGCCGAGCTGGACGGGGCGGCGTCGGACCCGACGGCGATGACCCACGCCTGGCTGTTCACCGGCCCGCCCGGCTCCGGCCGGTCGAACGCCGCACGCGCCTTCGCGGCCGCGCTGCAGTGCCGCTACCACGGCTGCGGCGAGTGCGCGGCCTGCCGGACCGTCATGGCGGGCACCCACTCCGACGTCCGCGAGATCGTCCCCGAGGGGCTGTCCATCTCGGTCGCCGAGATGCGCTCGCTCGTCCAGCTCGCCGCCCGGAAGCCCGCCACCGGGACCTGGCAGATCGTGATCATCGCCGACGCCGACCGGCTCACCGAGGGCGCGTCGAACGCGCTGCTCAAGGCGGTCGAGGAGCCGGCGCCCGAGACGGTGTTCCTGCTGTGCGCGCCGTCGGACCACCCCGACGACGTGCCCGTCACCATCCGGTCGCGCTGCCGGATGGTGCACCTGCGCAGTCCGGCGCCCGAGGCCGTCGCCGGGGTGCTGCGCGACCGCGACGGCATCGACCCGGACCAGGCGCAGTGGGCGGCGTCGGTGTGCGGCGGCCACGTCGGCC
>NZ_WWFY01000927.1:0-3896 GCF_009864975.1 Pseudonocardia sp. SID8383 | reverse complement strand
CCGGGGGCGGCGGACCCGCAGGCGCCGGTCGCCCCGGGCGCGCCCACCGAGGACATCGCCCCGGCCGAGGGCCGGATCGGCCGGCTGCGCGGGCGGCTGTCCCGCTCGCGCTCCGGGCTCGGCCAGAGCCTGCTGGGCCTGCTCGGCGCCGGTGACCTGGACGAGGAGTCCTGGGAGGACATCGAGGCCACTCTGCTGCAGGCCGACCTCGGTCCCGAGACGACCGCCGAGATCGTCGAGAAGCTGCGCGAGCAGATCGCGACCCGCGGCGTCCGCACCGCCGAGCAGGCCCGCGCCGCACTGCGCGACGTGCTCGTCGAGGCCCTCGGCACCGGCCAGGACCGCTCGGTACACGCGCTGCCGCACGACGGGCGGCCCGCGGTGCTGCTGGTCGTCGGCGTCAACGGCACCGGCAAGACCACCACCACCGGCAAGCTCGCCCGGGTGCTGGTCGCGGGTGGGCACCGGGTGACACTCGGCGCGGCCGACACCTTCCGGGCCGCCGCCGCCGAGCAGCTCGTCACCTGGGGCGAGCGCTCCGGTGCGGGTGTCGTCCGCGGGCCCGAGGGCGCCGACCCGGCCTCGGTCGCCTTCGACGCCGTCAAGCGCGGCACCGACGACGGGGTGGACGCCGTCCTGCTCGACACCGCGGGCCGGCTGCACACCAAGACCGGCCTGATGGACGAGCTGGGCAAGGTCAAGCGCGTCGTCGAGAAGCAGGCCCGGGTCGACGAGGTCCTGCTCGTCCTCGACGCCACCACCGGCCAGAACGGGCTGACCCAGGCGCGGGTGTTCGGTGAGGTCGTGGACGTCACCGGGGTGGTGCTCACCAAGCTCGACGGCACCGCCAAGGGCGGCATCGTGTTCCGCGTGCAGCGCGAGCTGGGGGTGCCGGTCAAGCTCGTCGGGCTCGGTGAGGGCCCCGACGACCTGGCCCCGTTCGAGCCCACCGCGTTCGTCGAGGCACTGCTCGACTGAGGTCACGGTGCGGGCCGTCGCGGACGGCCCGCACCGTGCGTCATGTCACGAACCGGACCATCCGGATGACCTTCGATCCTCCGGATCCGGTTGGGTAACCCAACCGTCATCCGGCGCGGCTGCCTGTTAACCGTTACGAAACGGACAGGCGCCGAATGCGAAACACGCGATCACCATTCTTCCTCCCCAGTCAGCCAGATGGACGGACATGGGAGGAACAGTGCCTGCAGAGGCCCTCAACGGCGGCGACACCGCCTGGATCCTGGCGAGCGCCGCGCTCGTACTGCTCATGACACCGGGGGTCGCGCTGTTCTACGGCGGCCAGGCCCGGTCCAAGAGCGTGCTGAACATGATGATGATGTGCTTCAGCTCGCTGGGCCTCGTCGGTGTCCTCTGGATCCTGTTCGGCTATTCGATGACCTTCGGCCCGGACCTCGGCGGCGGCCTGCTGGGCGACCCGTTCGCCTACTTCGGCCTCACCGCGATCCTGGCGAACGACCAGGCCGCCGAGACGCTGCCGCAGCTGGCCTTCGTCAGCTTCCAGGCGATGTTCGCGATCCTGACGGTCGCGCTGATCGCCGGTGCCGCCGCCGACCGCATGAAGTTCGGCGCGTGGATGCTCTTCTCCGGCCTGTGGGCCGTCCTGGTCTACTTCCCGATCGCGCACTGGGTCTTCGACCTGGAGCAGGGCTGGATCGCCACCTCGCTGGGCGCGCTCGACTTCGCCGGTGGTACCGCCGTCCACATCAACGCCGGTATGGCCGCCCTGGTCCTCTGCATCATCCTGGGCAAGCGCCGCGGCTGGCCGCGTGAGGCCATGCGCCCGCACAACCTGACCATGGTCATGCTCGGCGCCGGTCTGCTCTGGTTCGGCTGGTTCGGCTTCAACGCCGGGTCGTCCGGTGCCGCCGACTGGGCCGCCGCCTACGCCTTCACCAACACCATCGCCGCCACGGCCGCCGCCATCCTCGGCTGGCTGCTGATCGAGAAGATCCGCTACGGCAAGGCCACCTCGCTCGGCGCCGCCTCCGGCATCGTCGCGGGTCTGGTCGCGATCACCCCGGCCTGCGCCTCGGTCTCCCCGCTGGGCGCACTCGCCATCGGTGTCCTCGCCGGTGCACTGTCGGCCTACGCGGTCGGCTGGAAGTACAAGCTCGGCTACGACGACTCGTTCGACGTCGTCGGCGTCCACCTCGTCGCCGGCCTCTGGGGCACCCTGGCCATCGGGTTCTTCGCCACCGACATCGCCCCCGACGAGACCAACGGTCTGTTCTACGGCGGCGGCGTCGACCAGCTCTGGCGCCAGGCCGTGGCCGCGCTCGCCACGCTGGTCTACTGCGGCATCGTGACCGCGATCATCGCCTTCATCGTCAAGGCCACCCTGGGCCTGCGCGTCGAGGACGAGGCCGAGCAGGCCGGCATCGACGAGGCGGAGCACGCCGAGACCGGCTACGAGTTCTCCGGCCTGCGCGGCGGCAGCGGTCTCGGCTCCTCGCCGAAGCCCGCCACCGAGGCGAAGGCCACCCCCGTCGCGAAGCAGGAGGTCTGACCCGTGAAGCTCGTGACCGCCATCGTCAAGCCGTTCGTCCTGGAGGACGTCAAGGGCGCCCTGGAGCAGATCGGCGTGCTCGGTCTGACCATCAGCGAGGTCCAGGGCTACGGCCGCCAGAAGGGCCACACCGAGGTCTACCGGGGCGCGGAGTACTCGGTCGACTTCGTGCCGAAGGTCCGCGTCGAGGTCGTGGTCGACGACGCGCTGCAGGACAAGGTCGTCGACGCGGTCGTCGAGGCCGCCCGCACCGGCAAGATCGGTGACGGCAAGGTCTGGGTGACCCCGGTCGAGACCGTGGTCCGCGTCCGGACCGGAGAACGCGGCGCCGACGCCATCTGACCGACGGTCCCTCGCGACGGCCCGTCGCGCTCCCTTCCCGGAGTGCGGCGGGCCGTCCGCCGTCCGGACTCGAATCGGACATCACGGCATGTAAGCGGTCCACTACTCGAACGAACAGGAAGCGGGTGGCGCGGGGCGATGACGGTCCTCGGGTCGGGCGAAGCGGCGGACCTGGTCAAGGCGAAATCGGTCCTCCTGGAATCCAACGGCCGGCACCACCACGGCCCGGAGGCGTTGCGGGCCGCGCTGGTCGACCTGCACGACTTCTGGCTCTCCTCCCGGTGCGCGGCACTCGGGGTCGGCGGTGAGGGCAGCGGGACGGCGCTGGCGGCCGTCGGTGCGCTCGGCCGGCGCGAGCTGTGCCCCTGGTCCGACCTCGACCTCGTGCTCCTGTACGACGGCCGGACCGACGTCGACGCGCTCGCGGAGAAGCTCTGGTACCCGCTCTGGGACGCCGGGATCGGGCTCGACCACTCGGTGCGCACCCCCGGACAGGCCGTGCAGATCGCGGCGACCGACCTGCGGGCGGCCCTCGGGCTGCTGGAGCTGCGGCACGTCGCGGGGGACGCGACGCTCACCGGCAAGGTCCGCGACGCCGTCCGTGCGGCCTGGCGGGCCGGGATGCGCAGCCGCTTCGACGAGATCGTCGACACCACCACCGACCGCTGGCGGCGCAACGGCGACGTCGCCCACCGCATCGAGCCGGACCTGAAGAACGGCCACGGCGGCCTGCGGGACGTGCAGCTGCTCGACGCCCTGGCCACCGCCCAGCTCGTCGACCGGCCGGGGCCCGACGTCGTCGCCGCCCGTGCGCTGCTGCTGGACGTGCGCACCGAGCTGCACCGGCTCTCCGGCCGGGCCCGCGACGTCCTGCGCGCCCAGGAGGCCGACGACATCGCCACGATCCTCGAGGTCGGGGACCGTTTCGACCTGGCCCGCGCCCTGTCGGGTGCGGCCCGCGCGGTCGCCTTCGCGGCCGAGGTCGGGCTGCGCCAGGCCCGCAACGCGCTGCCTCGCCGGGGGCTCG
>NZ_WWFY01000926.1:0-14740 GCF_009864975.1 Pseudonocardia sp. SID8383 | reverse complement strand
CGGCGACGACGGCGAGCACCGCCCCCCGGGCCGCCCGGGACCGTCGGCGTCCCGGCCTCCGCTCCGCCACGGCTCCTCCGGTCGTGGGCACCCGGTCGGTTGCCCACGACCGACATCGTGCCCCGACCGTGGCCGACTCGGACAGGGAGAACAGAACGTTCACACGGGATTATCAGGATCGTCGTCGCACCTCGTGCGGCGCGTCGTCACCCGGCGTCATACCGTCACGCAACGACCGGTCGACCGACGACGAGTGGGGGTGGCGGAGTGGGCTGGACGCGCACGATGCCGGTGGAACGGATCTTGGCCCGGAGCGAGCACGGCGACGGGGGTGCCGACGGACACGGGACACCGCTCAAGCGCACGCTGAAGGCCCGCGACCTGGTCGGATTCGGTGTCGGCATCATCATCGGCACCGGCATCTTCACCCTCGCCGGGGTCGAGGCCCAGCAGCACGCGGGCCCCGCCGTCACGCTGTCGTTCCTCATCGGCGCGGTCGTCGCCGGGCTCGCCGCCGTCTGCTACGCCGAGCTGGCCTCCTCGGTCCCGACGGCGGGCTCGGCCTACACCTACGCCTTCGCCACCCTCGGCGAGGTCTTCGCCTGGATCATCGGCTGGGACCTGCTGCTGGAGTTCGGCCTCGGCCTCGCCGTCGTCTCGCGCAGCTGGTCCGGCTACCTGGCGTCACTGTTCGGGCTGCCGACGGCGTGGTTCGGGGAGGACGCGACGGTCAACATCGGCGCGGTGCTGATCATCGCGGTGCTGACGGTCGTCGCGGTCGCGGGCATCCAACAGTCGGCGCGGCTGACGAACCTGCTGGTCCTGGTGAAGCTCGCGGTCTGCGTGCTGATCCTGGCCGTGGGCGTGTTCTACATCGACCCGGCGAACCTGCAGCCGTTCATCCCGCCGGCGCAGGCGCCCGAGGACGGCGGCTCGGTGTTCACCCAGCCGATCATCTCCGGGGTGTTCGGGCTCGCGCCGACCGTGTTCGGCGTCGGCGGCATGCTCACCGCGGCCGCGGTGGTCTTCTTCGCCTACACCGGGTTCGAGGCGCTGGCGAACCTGGGCGAGGAGGCGAAGCGTCCCGACCGCGACCTGAAGATCGGCCTGCTCGGCGCGCTCGCCATCTGCGCGGTGCTCTACGTCGGTGTCTCGATCGTGCTCACCGGGATGGTGCCCTACACCGAGATCGACACCGGCGCCCCGCTGGCGTCGGCGTTCGCCGGCGTCGGGCTGCCGTGGGTGGGCGCGCTGATCGCGCTCGGCGCGGTCACCGGCCTCACCTCGGTGATGATGGTGGAGCTCGTGACGATCGGCCGGATCGGCTTCGCGATGGGCCGCGACGGCCTGCTGCCGAAGGCCATCGGCACCGCGCACCCGACGTGGGGTACCCCGCACCGGATGACGATCGTCGGTGGTGTCGTCTGCGCGGTGATCGCGGCCTTCACCCCGATCACCGCACTGGCCGACATGGTGTCGATCGGCGCGCTCTCGGCGATGATCATCGTGGCGATCGCGGTGCCGGTGCTGCGCCGGACCCGCCCCGACCTCGACCGGCCGTTCACGGTGCCGTTCTCGCCGGTGGTGCCGGCGATCACCGCGATCGCGTGCCTCTACCTGATGCTGAACCTGAACCTGGACACGTGGATCCGGTTCGTCGGCTGGCTGCTGCTCGGCCTGGTCGTCTACGCCGTCTACGGGCGGAAGCACTCGTTCCTCGCCCGCGAGGAACGAGAGGGTTCCGGGGCCGGGCGGGACCGGGCCTGAGCCGGCCCCGCCGGGCCGCGGGTCAGCGCTGCAGGGCCTCGCGGGGGGTGATCTCCCCGCGGGCCAGCGCCCGGCGGACCCGGCGGGCCGCGGTCAGCCTGCGACGGACCTGACGGACCGGCTCGACCTGCGTCGCGCGGTGCAGACGCTCGTTGAGCCGGCCCTGGTCGTGCCGGCGGTCGAGCAGCGACCAGGAGAAGGCCAGCGCGTCGTCGGCGCCCTCGAGGCTCTCCGGGACGGTCTCGAACCACTCCATGCTGGCCCGGGCCATCCGCTGGATGGGCGCCATCGCGGCGCGGCGACGCGCGTCGTAACCGGCGAGGGCGGCCTCGACGTCGTCGGTGCCGCGGGTCCCACGCGGGTACAGCTCCTCGGCCAGCGCGATCGAGTCGGCGACCGCGAGCACGGTGCCCGAGCCGATGGCGAAGTGCGTGGTGTGCGCCGCGTCGCCGGCGAGAACGATGTTGCCGTCGCGCCAGGACATGTTCCGGACCTCGCGGAACTGCAGCCACGGCGAGGACCCCATGCCGGGCGGGGCGATCAGCGAGTGCCCGTCGAGCGAGCGGGCGAAGACGCCCTCGAGCATCCGCATGGCCTCGTCGGGCGCCATCGTGTCGAGCCCCAGGCCCGTCCACGTCTCCGGCGTGCACTCCACGATGCAGGTGCTGACGCAGTCCGCCGCAGGGTAGGCGTGGAACCAGATCCAGCCGGCGTGGGTCTTCTCGAACGCGAAGGTGAACGGCCGGAACGGCTTGCTCGTCCCGAACCACACGTAGCGGTTGGCGCCGTGGGCGACCCGGGTGCCGAAGACGTCGGCCCGGGCGGCGCGGATCGCGGACCCGACCCCGTCCGCGGCGACGACGACGTCCGCGTCCGCGGTCAGCGGGTCGCGTGCGGTGTCACCGTCGGCGGCGACGGCGGTGTCGAACATGAGCTTCACGCCGACCTGGCGGGCCCGCTCCGCCAGCACCTCCAGCAGTCGCGCACGGCCGATGGAGTAGCCGTAGCGCCCGCCGAGGTGCACCGGGCGCCCGGATACCTCCACGACCTGGGAGTCCCACACGTGCGCCGCGGCCCGCACCTTCTCGGCACCGAGGGGATCGGTGCGGAAGAGCTCGTCGAGGATGTCCTCACCGAGTGTGACCGCGAAGCCGGAGGCCGTGCCGGGACCGTTGCGCTCCGCGAGGACGACCTCGTCCTGACCGCCCGACCGCAGCCGGGCCAGGATCGAGAAGTACAGACCGGCCGGTCCACCACCGACGACCACGATCTTCACACCGGACCTCCATCGGATGTCATCGAGCTGGGACGCAACGACCCTACGAACGTGGCGGACCTGTGTGGACACCGGGTCCGATCACGATCGGTGACGGTGCGCATGCCGGCGGCAAGCGGCTTCGCGACCGGACTCAGCTCTGCCGACCACGCAGGGCCGACCGCCGGACGCGGCGGGCGGTGGTCAGACCGCGCCGCACCTGCCGCAGCGCGGGCACCTGGGTGGCGCGGTGCAGGGTGCGGTGGATGCGGCCCATGTCGCCCCGGCGGTCGGTGAGCGACCACGCGAACTCGACGGGGTCGGTGACCTGTTCGAGCTGGCGTCCGGCCTGCTCGAACCACTGCATGTTGCGCCGGGCGGCGTCCTGGATCGGGCCGATCTCCGCACGCCGGCGGGCGTCGTAGGCCGACAGCGCGGCGCCGCGGCCGTTCGGGCAGGTCAGGTCGGCCGCAGCCGTCTGACCGGCGACGCCGTAGAGGGCGTCGACCAGACCCATCGAGTCCTGCATGGCCAGCACGGTGCCCGAGCCGATCCCGAAGTGCGTGGTGTGCGCGGCGTCGCCGGCCAGCACGAGGTCGCCGTCGCGCCAGGTCCGGTTGCGGACCTCGCGGAAGCGCAGCCACGGCTTGTCCCCGAGCCCGCCGAGGGGCTCGATGAGCCGGCGGCCGGCCAGCGTGCGGTGGAAGACCGACTCGACGAGCCGGACGGCCTCGGCCCCGGACATGTGGTCCAGGCCCAGCGCCTCCCAGGTGTCGGGCTCGCACTCGACGATGCAGGTGCTGACCCCGTTCGACGAGGGGTAGAGGTGGATCCACATCCAGCCCGCGTCGGTCGGCTGGAAGTCCCAGACGAAGGTGTCGGAGTCACTGTCGGCGCCGAGCCAGACGTAGGGGTTCGTCCCCTCGTCGACGGTGGTGCCGAAGTGCTCGGCGCGCGCGGTGCGGATCCGGCTGCCGACGCCGTCGGAGGCGACGACCAGGTCGGCGTCGAGGTCCGCGCGGTCCACCGGGGAGCCGTACTCGATCGTCACGCCCAGCTGCTCGGCCCGGCGCGCCAGCACGTCGAGCAGGTCGACGCGGGCGATCGCGTAGCCGTACTTGCCGCCGACGTGCACCGGGCGGTGGTCGCCGACCCGGATCTCCTGTGCGTTCCACAGCCGGGACGCACGGCGCAGCGCCTCGCCTCCCGCCGGATCGTTGCGGAACGCGTCGTCGAGCATGTCCTCGCCGTAGGTGACGGCGAACCCGTGGGTCCGCCCCGCCTCGTTGCGTTCGTGCACGACGACCTCGTCGCGTCCACCGGACCGGAGCCTGGCGAGGACCGCCAGATACAGACCGGCCGGCCCCCCACCCGCGCAGGCGATACGCACGCGAGCCCCCTTCGGTTCATCAGGTCACCGGAAAGGATGCACCGTAGCGCAGCGATTGCGCGCCACGACGGGGTGTGTATGTCCGGGAGGTCCGACCCCGGCCGGTGACGGGCCGTCCGGGGCCCCTCCCCCTGGCACCCGGGTGGTCGACACCTGGTTAGCGTGGTGGTGTGCACGCACTCAGCGGGACGTCCCGCGCCGCCGTCCGGTGGTGCGCGCGATGAGCGTCGGGGAGATGGTCGCCGGCCGGGTCCGCTCGGTCCGCCGCGAGATGGGCAACCCGCTCTACCGCAACGCGTACGCCCTGATGCTCAACACCGTCGTCAACTCCGGCTTCGGGTTGCTCTACTGGGTCTTCGCCGCCCGCGTGTTCAGCACCGAGGACGTCGGCCGTGGCAACGCCATGGTCAACCTGATGATGCTGATATCGGTCCTGACCTCGCTCAACTTCGGTCAGGCCCTCATCCGCTTCCTCCCGACGGCCGGACGCGACTCACGGTCGCTGGTGCGGCTCGCGTACGGGATCAGCGCCGCCATGGCGGTCGTCGGCTCGGCCGCGGTCATGACCTACTGCCACGTCGCCTACGCCCCCGGCGACCCGCTGCACGTCTCCCCCGGCTTCGCCGCGTGGTTCGTGGTCTCGACCGCCGCGTGGTCCATCTTCAACCTGCAGGACCAGGTCCTGACCGGGCTGCGCTCGGCGATGTGGGTGGTGCTGGAGAACGGCGTCTACGGCGTCGTGAAGCTCGGGCTGCTCGTGGTCGTCGCGTTCACCTCGGTGTCCGACGGCGTGTTCACCTCCTGGAGCGCGCCGGTCATCGCGCTGCTGGTGCCGTTCACCCTCCTGATCTCGCGGCGGCTGCTCCCCCGGCACACCGCCGAGACCGCGGACCGCGACGACGCGGGCGCCCCGGACCGCGCCACGCTCGCCCGCTACATGGGCGGCGACTACCTCGGCCAGGTGTTCAACCAGGCCATGTCGTCGTTCCTGCCGGTGCTGGTGGTCATGACGATCAGCCAGGCGGCCAGTGCCTACCTGCTGCCGGCCCAGACGGTCTTCCTCGCGATGAGCATGCTGTCGATGGCGATCACCTCGGCGCTGGTCGTGGAGGGCTCCCGGAACCCGGCGCACGCGCACGTGTTCGCCCGGGCGGTGCTGCGGCGGATCTGCCTGCTGGTGTGGCCCGCCTCGCTGGTCATCGCGCTCGCCGCCCCGCTGCTGCTGTGGTTCTACGGGCCGCAGTACGTCGAGAACTCCACGACGCTGCTGCAGCTGCTGATGGTGTCCATGTTCCCGCGCGTGATCGTGACGATGTGGATGACCAAGTCCCGGCTCGCGAACCGCACCTTCCCCCTGGCCGTGCAGCAGCTCGTGCACTGCGCGATCGTGCTCGGCGGGATCCCGCTGCTCGCCCCGATGCTCGGGGTCGACGCCGTCGGCTGGATGTGGCTCGCGGGCGAGCTGGTCCTGGCGATCGTCTTCCTGCCGTCGGTGGTGCGCTGGCTGCGTCAGCCGGTCCCGCCGCACCCGCCCGGCGACGGCGGCACCGCCGGCCCGGACGGCCCGGATCCCCTCGCCCGGGACGACGACACCCGGCCCATCGGCGGGCCGGAGGCACGGACCCACGAGTTCCCCCGCGTCCGCGACTGATCCGCGGTCCTGCCGGCTCCGGCGCTCCCTCCGGCTCAGGGGCTCGGAGCCTCGGGGCTCCGGAGGTCCCGGGGCACGGATCCACCGAGCTCCGGGCTTCCGGGGCTCCGATTCACCCGACCTTCCGGCTTCCGGAGGTCCGGTCCAGCGAACTCCGGGCTTCCGGGCGACAGACCGGCCCACGGTCCGCCGGCCACCCGGGGCAATGGCCACCAGCGCTTCCACTCGCGGGCGACCACAGCTGCGAGGCTGCGCCGCGGCACAGCACGGCACGCCGGCCCCCGGCCCGGCGGTCCTGTCGCACCTCGGACGAGGTCGTCGCACCCGCCGCACGGGGTGCGACGACCTCGTGAGGGGTGCGGCAGGTCGCGTGGGGGACCTCGTCGGCTGCAGCGATGCGGCCGTGCGCCCTGCCGAACCCCGCAGTCGTCCGCACCCCACGGAATCGCACCCCGCGCGACGAGGGTGGTCCTCACCCACGCACCGAGGAGCGCCCCACCGGACGACGTGCGAGACAGACCTGTCGATCAGTACGTGAGCGCTGTCCGACCAGGCGTCGGCAACGCTCAGGTACTGATCGATCGGCGGCGGGCGCCGTCCTCGCACGCTCTCCGCGGCCCGCATCCCGGTTCCGCTCCGACGACCGCCAGGAAGGCACCTCGGGACCGGCGTGGGCGGCACACCTGTTGCCGGGGGTGTGGCCGCCCGCGACGGGGTGTGGATGGGGGCGGCGACCCGCGACGACGCACGGCGGCCGTCGCGTGGGGTGCCGCGGCCGGCGGCGGGTCGCCGCGGGGTCGTCGGGGCTCGGCGCGGCGGACGGGTCGGGCGGAGAGTGTGCGGCGGCGAGGGCGGCGCAGGACGAGGGGCTGCGCGAGAGCTCGATGAGTGGACGAGCCGGGTGCATGGACGAGGCCGGTCCGCGCACGCCCGGCGGGTGCGGGGACCCGGCGTAGGGATGGACCCGGGTGGGTGCGCGCCCGGTGGAACGCACGGGCCGGGACGCATGCGAGGCCCGGCGGGTGCACGAGTCCGGGCGTACGCGGAGCCCGGTGGGCGCGCGGGCCCTCCGGGTGCACCGGCCCGGGGATACGCGCGAAGGCCCCGGTGGAGGCGAAGTCCGGGGCCCGTACGAGACCCGGGGAGAGACGCGAGCCCGGGTGCGCCCGAGAGCCCGGTCAGGAGCGCCCGGTCAGGAGCGCTGGATGAACTTCTCCGGGATCGGGGTCCCGTTGCGCCACAGGTTCCCCAGCGCCCGGTCGAAGGCGCGGGGCCGCAGCCGGACGAGCCCGCCGCCCGGGTTGTGGGTGATCTCGCCGAAGTAGACGTGCCCGTCGACGTCGTAGAGGTCGACGCGGGCGAAGGTGAAGTCCTTGCCCAGCGCGCGGGCGATCTCCAGCATCCGCTCGTAGGACGCGGGCTTCTCGGGCAACGCGTCCGCCTGGGAGAAGCGCCCCGAGATCCGGAACGGCACCCAGTCCGGGTGCAGCATCGTCGAGGTGTGGGCGACGAAGCGGTCCTGGTCGATGACGACCATCGCCGGCTCGCCGTGGAAGACGAAGAACTTGTAGTCGGCGGGTGGCTTGGTGCCGTCGCCGATCATCTCCTCGACGACGGCGCGCGGGGTGAGCCCCTCGTAGGGGCGCTCGCGCCAGCCGTGGGTGAAGAAGTCGGTGCGCAGCCAGCGGGCGACCGTCGAGCGGATCTTCGCGTGGTCGGCGGCGGCCGGGTGGCGCACCAGGATCGTCATGTCGCAGCCGTGGGTGCCCTTGACGACGTAGGGACCCGCGGGGGCCTCCAGGTCGAGGTCCTCGGGCCGCTCGACCACCTGGATGAGCGGGATGAGGTGCTCGGCCCCGATCCGCTCGGCGACGTGGTCCCGGACGGCGTACTTGTCCGCGGTGACGTGCACCAGCTCGGGCTGGTCGTCGAGGTTCTTCTTCGCGAGCAGCTGGGACCAGGTCCGCGGCCGCCGGAACGTCGTCAGCTCCCCCTGGAACAGGGCGTGGTGGGCGATCGCGAAGGCGCGGTGCGGCAGGAACCGGAGCCGCCGGGACAGCATCACCCGTGCGTCGAACGACATTCTCCGGACGATAGCGACCCTCTCCCACCACCCGGCTCACCGGCCCCGGACCGGGTGGCCCGGCGCCCGGGGCAACCTCGGATGCCGCACGGACGTCACCAACAGTGCGCACGCTCGTTGCCATTCGCGAGGAATGCCCGCAGCACGGCCTCGGTCGAGGGCGTGCCGAATGCTCTGCGTCACCCCCTACGGTGAATGCGGGGCCGACGGCGCCGAAGACCGGCGCACCCCGGAAGGAGCTGGCGACTGTGCCGATCGTGCGGAACCCTCACGTTCTCGTCACCGTGATCACCCCCGCCTACAACGTCGGTCCCTGGATCGGTGAGGCCATCGACTCGGTGCTCGCGCAGACCGAGTCCCGGTTCGAGTACCTCGTCGTCGACGACGGGTCGACCGACGACACCGCCGACGTCGTCCGCTCGCGCGCCGAGCGCGACCCGCGGGTGCGGCTGATCCAGGTGGAGAACGGCGGCTCGGGTGCCGCGCGCAACCGTGCCCTGGCCGAGAGCGCCGCCCCCTTCGTCGCGTTCCTGGACGGCGACGACCGCTGGCACCCCGAGTTCCTCTCGCACATGCTCGAGACCATGCACACCGCCCCGCCCGGGGTCGGGATGGCGTACTGCCACACCCGCGTGATGCTGGAGTCCGGGCAGGTCGTGGCGCTGCGCTGGCAGCCGTCGGGCAAGGTCGACATCGACAAGCAGCTGGTGGAGAACAACCCGCCGCACAACGGCAGCTCGCTGATGATCCGCCGGGCCTGCTTCGACCAGGTCGGCGGCTTCGACTGCTCGCTGCCCTCCGCGGTGGACTTCGAGATGTGGCTGCGGATCGCCGCCGGCTCGAACTACCCGCTGATGTGGGGCACCCGCCGCTGGCTGCTCGACATGCGCCTGATGCGCACCGGGTCGATCAGCTCCAACCGGCAGCGCCGGTTCGAGTGCCTGGACAAGGTCATCGCCGACTACGCCCCCCGGATGGGCCGCCGGCACCCGGGCATGGCCTACGTCCGGCCCGCGGTGTTCGCCTACCGCGACGGGCTGGACGACTTCGGCGACCGGTGGGCGCTGCTCGCCCGCGAGGCCGGGGCGACGGAACTCGCGAAGGACTCGTGGGGCCGGTCGCTGCTGGCCTGGAGCAGCGCGGGCCGCGAGCGTCGCGCGCAGCTGCGCAATGTCCGTGACACCGCCCGCAACGGTGCCTACAAGGGCATGTCCGGAGCGCTGCGGACCGCGGTGAGGATCAACTCGCTGCGGGGATGATCCCGGCGCGCGGCGGGTGTCCCCCGGCGTGCGACCGACCAGGGCGATCCCGTACCGCGGCGGCCTCACCCGCCGTCGTCGGGGACGGGGGTTCAGCTACCACGACGCGACCGGCGCCGCCGTCGCCGCGCCGGTGCGGGCCCGGATCGAGGAGCTGGTGATCCCGTCCGCCTGGCGGGAGGTATGGCTCTCCGAGCGGGACCGCGACCACATCCGGGCCGTCGGCTACGACGACGCCGACGACCACGTCCGGTCGCTCACCGACGCCGCGCACACGGCGAAGGACCTGCGGACCCGGAACGCCACCGTCGTCGGCGCGGTCGCGTTCGCCGAGCACGGCTGGGCCGGTGGCGCCGGGCTGTCCGCGACCGCGCTGGAACGGGCCGAGGCCGCCACGACGTGCCGGGTCGCCCGGGCGCTGGGCGACACCCCGGCCGTCGCCCGCAGCAGCTACGTCGACCCGTGCGTGGTGCGGGCCTTCGAAGAGGGCCACACGGTCGCGGCCGGGTTGCGCTGCATCCCGCGCGGCGCCGGCGAGCACCGCACCCGGGTCGCCGTCGGACGGGCGGTGCTGCGGCTGCTGGAACGCCACAACTGACCCGCGGCCCCCCGGTGCCGGCCGGTCGGCGCATGATGGGTCCGTGGTGGCAGTCGAGGCGGGCCGGACGGAACGACGGGCCCGGGCGGCGGTGGCCCTGGTCTTCCTCACCAACGGCCTCGTCTACGCGAACCTGCTGCCCCGCTTCCCGCAGATCAAGGCCGATCTCGGCCTGTCCAACACCCAGCTCGGGCTGGCGGTGGCCGCGATGCCGTTCGCGGCGCTGCTGGCAGGGCTGACCGCGGGCCCGCTCATCGCCCGGTTCACCTCGGCGAAGGTGGCCTCGTTCGGGATGGCGGTGATCGCGCTCGGCGTCGTGCTGGTGGGGTTCGCACCGTCCTGGGCGCTGTTCGCCACGGCCATGCTGCTGGTCGGGGCGTCCGACGCCGTCGTCGACGTCGCGCAGAACGCGCACGGGCTGCGGGTGCAGCGCCGCTACGGCCGGTCGATCCTCAACGGGTTCCACGCGCTCTGGTCGGTCGGAGCGGTCGCGGGCGGGCTGATGGGCTCGGCCGCCGCCGGGACCGGGCTGGCGCTGCCGGTGCACCTGGGGCTCTCGTCGCTGCTGTCGGTGGTGATCGCCGTCGCGGTGTACCCCCTGCTGCTGAGCGGCGCCGACGGCGACGACCGCCCGGCCCCCGACGCGGCCGACGGTGCACCGCCGCGGGGGCCGTGGACCGGGCTCTGCCCCCGCACCGTGGCGCTGCTCGCCGTGTTCGGGCTGGTCGCGATCTCCGGCACCCTGGTCGAGGACTCCGGCGCCACCTGGGCGGCGGTGTACCTGCAGGGGCTCGGGGCCGGTGCGGCCGTCGCCGGCCTCGGGTTCGTGGCGCTGCAGGGCTGCCAGTTCGTCGGCAGGCTGATCGGTGACCGGATGGTCGACCGGTTCGGCCAGCGCGCGGTGGCCCGCGCCGGCGGTGGGCTGGTGCTCGCCGGGATGGGGCTCGCGCTGGCGTTCCCGACGGTGCCCGGGACCGTCGCCGGGTTCGGTCTCGCCGGGTTCGGGGTGGCGACGCTCGTCCCGGCCGCGATGACCGCCGCCGACCACCTGCCGGGGCTGGCCCCCGGGACCGGGCTGACGATCGTCACCTGGCTGATGCGGGTGGGGTTCCTGGTGTCGCCGCCGGTGGTCGGGCTGGTCGCCGACGCGACGTCGCTGAGGGCCGGGCTGCTGGTCGTCCCGGTGGCCGGGCTGGTCGTCGTGCTCGTCGCGGGGGTGCTCTCCACCCGTCGCACCCGGGCCTGAGCACAGGCAGATCGGATCACTCGTGCGTCTCGACACGAATCGGACGACCCCTTAGCGTCAGGGCGCATGTCCTCCACCGTCCCGCCGGCGCCGCCGGGACCCGCACTCCGGTCCTCTCGCAAGGTCGCCACCGCCAGCCTGGTCGGCACCACCATCGAGTGGTACGACTTCTTCATCTTCGGCACGGCCGCGGCCCTGGTGTTCAACCAGGTGTTCTTCCCGTCGGTCGACCCCGTCACCGGCACCCTGTCCGCGTTCGGCGCGTTCGCCGTCGGGTTCATCGCCCGCCCGCTCGGCGGGGCGGTGTTCGCGCACTTCGGCGACAGGGTCGGCCGGAAACCGATGCTCGTCTACTCGCTGCTCATGATGGGCGCGGCGACCGTCGGGATGGGTCTGCTGCCCGGCTACGACACGCTCGGGGTCTGGGCTCCGGTCCTGCTGGTGACGCTGCGGTTCCTGCAGGGGTTCGGCGTCGGCGGCGAGTGGGGCGGTGCGGCGCTGATGGCTGTCGAGCACGCCCCGTCGCACCGGCGCGGGTTCTACGGCAGCTGGCCGCAGGTCGGTGTGCCGCTGGGCCTGGTGCTGGGGACGGCGACGTTCGCGGTGCTGTCCGCGACGCTGACCGACGAGCAGTTCCTGGCGTGGGGCTGGCGGGTGCCGTTCCTCGCGAGCATCGCGCTGATCGGGGTCGGGATGTGGATCCGGCTCGGCGTCCACGAGTCGCCGGTGTTCCGGCAGGCGATGGACGAGAAGGCCGCGAACCGGATGCCGGTGCTGGAGGCGCTGCGCACCTACCCGAAGGAGATCCTGCTCGCCGCCGGGTCGTTCCTGGCGACGAACTCGACGTTCTACGTCTCCTCGGTCTGGCTGGTCACCTACGCGACGCAGTCCCTGTCCTACGACCGCACGACGATCCTCGCGGCGAACTCGGTGCTGTCGCTGTCGGACATCCCGCTGATCATGGCGTTCGGTCTGCTGTCGGACCGGATCGGGCGTCGTCCGATGTTCGTCGGTGGGATGGCGCTGCTCGCGGTGTTCGCGGTGCCGTACTTCTGGCTGGTGTCGACCGGCAGCATCTGGCTGTTCCTGCTGGGCGGGCTGGTCGTGCAGGTGGCGCGCTCGGCGGTGTACGGGCCGCAGTCGGCGTTCTTCGCCGAGCAGTTCTCCACCAGCATGCGGTACTCGGGGGCGTCGCTGGCCTACCAGATCGCGTCGATCCTGGGCGGCCTCGCGCCGCTGCTGTGCACCGCGCTCGTCGCGCTGACCGGGTCGCTCTACGCCGTCGCCGGCTACGTCGTCGGGATCGCGCTGGTGTCGATGGTCTGCTCGTGGCTGATGACCGAGACGCTGCGGTCGGGGCTGCGCGACGACGCCGCCGCCGTCGCCAGGACCTGACCCCTACCGTCCGCCGGTCGCGGTCACCGGCGTGCCCCGTCCGCGGGCACGCCGGGCCGCGACCAGGTCGGTGACCCCGAGCACGAGGGCCAGCGCCACCAGCCCGACGGTGATGAGCAGGCCGTGCGAGATGGCGTCCGCCCAGTCCCCGCCGGACGCGGTGAGCCTGCCGAAGAACACCGCGCCGACCGCGGACAGCCCGATCGCCGTCCCGATCCGCTGCCCGGTCTGCAGCACCCCGCCCGCGGTGCCGCCGGAGGTGTGCGGGATCTCCGACAGCGCGAGGGTCTGGTTCGGCGCGATCACCAGCCCGCCGCCCGCCCCGGCGAGCAGCAGCGGCCCGGCGATCGCGAGCCCGGTCCACGGGCTGTGCGCGGTCGCGGCCAGGACGAGGTCGGTGACGCCGAGCCCGACCATCACCGTCGCCAGCCCGACGACGATCATCGGCTGCCCGAACCGCGCCACCAGGCGCCCGCTGAGTGCGGAGGTGACGGCCGAGCCGAGCGCGAACGCCGTCATCGTCAGCCCGGTCTGCAGCGGGGTGTAGCCCAGCCCGTTCTGCAGGTAGAGGGTGAGCACGAAGAAGATCGAGGTGAACCCGGCGAAGTAGACGGTGCCCAGCGAGGCCCCGACGGCGTAGCTGCGGGTCCGCAGCAGCGCGAAGTCGATCAGCGGGTGACCGTGGACGCGCTTGGCCCGACGCTCCCACGCCACGAACGCCGCCAGCGCCGCGACCGAGACCGAGACCAGCCACCACGGCGCCGACGCCGGGTCCCGCTCGGCGAGTACCAGCGGCAGCATCAGCGCGACGACGGCGACGCCGAGCAGCACCGAGCCGCCCAGGTCCAGCGGGCGCCGCTCCCCCGTGGTCACGGTGTCGGCGGGCAGCAGCCGGAACGCCGCGACCAGCGCCGCGACGCCGATCGGGATGTTGACGAAGAAGACCCAGCGCCAGCCGTCGGCGTCGCCGGCCCAGGACAGCAGCAGCCCGCCCAGCAGCGGGCCGACCGCGGTCGAGATCCCGACGACGGCGCCGAACATGCCGAACGCGGTGCCCCGCTCCGGGCCGCGGAACAGGTCCTGGATGAACCCGACGACCTGCGGGGACAGCAGCCCGGCCGCGACGCCCTGCACCAGCCGGACCGCGACGAGCACCTCCGGGTTCGGCGCGAACCCGGCGACCGCGCTGGTCAGGGTGAACAGGGCGAGGCCGGTGACGAACATGCGACGGCGGCCGCGGTCGTCGCCGAGACGCCCGGACGCGACCAGGACCAGGCCGAACGTCAGCGCGTAGCCGGACACGATCCAGGACAGCTGCGCCGCCGAGGCCCGCAGGCCGGCTTGCATGGCGGGCAGCGCGACGTTGACGATGCTGACGTCGAGCAGGCTCATGAACCCGGCGACCAGGCAGACCGACAGCGCCCGCCAGCGTCGCGGGTCGGGGGTGTACGCCTCGGGCGCGGTGCGGTCGTCGCTCACAGTCCCTCATTCCGCGTCCTGGCGATGCGGGCCGCAACTCGAACCCGGGTCCTGCGGACACGCGTCACATCGTGTGGACTCACCGACCATGTGGACCGAAGAGATCGGGAACCGGTCGTGAGGGGCGCCGAGGCGCTGGTCGGGTCGCTCACCGCGGCCGGGGTCGACGTGTGCTTCATGAACCCGGGGACCTCGGAGATGCACTTCGTGCAGGCGCTCGACGCGGTGCCGGAGATGCGCGGGGTGCTGGCCCTGTTCGAGGGCGTCGCGACCGGTGCCGCCGACGCCTACGCGCGCATCGCCGGGAAGCCGGCGGCGGTGCTGCTGCACCTCGGGCCGGGGCTGGGCAACGGGCTGGCGAACCTGCACAACGCCCGCCGGGCCGGGACGCCGATGCTGTGCGTGGTCGGCGGGCACGCGACCGACCACGTCCGCTTCGACGCGCCGCTGGAGTCCGACATCACCGCGGTGGCGCGGACCGTGTCCGGGTGGGTGCACACCAGCGGCGACGTCCGCGACGTCGCCGCCGACGCGATGCGCGCCCTCGCCGCGACCGGCGAGCGCGGCGGGCAGGTCGCGACGCTGGTGCTGCCGGCCGACGTGTCCTGGTCGGAGGG